>JAAYJJ010000051.1 GCA_012522985.1 Aliarcobacter butzleri | reverse complement strand
GTGATACATCAAATGTTTTTCCTAATTTTAGTATATGTAATAAATGCCCTACAGGGTGCTTAGAAGATACCCAAAAACTTCTTAGCTTAGCAAATGATATAATCAAACTTGATGATTTAGAGGTTTTAGAAGCTTATGGTGGGGCTAGAGCATCTAGTTATGACTATTTTCCTATAGTAGGAGATATAATTGATGATGAAAAAACACTAAAAGAGTTTCCATATCTAAAACATGGCACTAGGGTAAAAGAGGATAGATTTACTAAAAAAGATAATCTTTTTATCTTAAATGGAGTAGGTGGAAGAGGATTTGTACTCTCTCCTTATATAGCCAATATTTTAGTAGAGTATATAATAAATCAAAAAACTATAAATGAAGAGATAAGAAGTGATAGATTATTTAAAAGGTGGGTAAGAAAATGATGAAAAATATATTAAAAATAACTCTTTTAACATTGATGGTTTTTGGATTGATTATATATGTAACAGCTCCAAAACAAGAATTGACACAATATAAGCTAAGTGCAAATTTACAATATTTTCCAAATATTATAAAAATAGTTGGAGATAAAGAAGAGATATCAAAAGAGGATATATTTATAACAAATAGACGTAATTTACTTTTTGTAAGCAATCACGACTCAATTGCAGTTTTAAAGGATCTAAATAAGTATCATAATAAAGATGATTTAAATATAGTCCTACTAGCAAATATCTCATCAGCTCCTTGGTTTATAAAAAAATGGGTAATTCCTTCAAAACTTGAAGAGCTTAATCAAAACTCTAAAGCTTTTATGATATATGATGAAAATGGATATTATATAAAGCTTTTAGATATAAAAGATCACTCTAGTACACATTTTGTTGTTTTTGAACTTTTAGATAATGGTGATTTTATAAAAATTTATGAAAGTGATGTTAAAAGTGGAGCTTTAGATGGATCTATGAGTGAACTTGAAATCAAAGCTTTTATTGAAGATATATTTGCTAAAATATCTAAATGATAAAAAAGGAGTCTTTGATGATTTTTACAAAAGAGGAGTTTTTACTAAAAGTAGAACAGATAAAAAAAGAGCCTTGGTACAAAAGGCCATTGGCTTTTGGAATAGCAAGAATCAATAGAGGGCAAGTAAATCAAAATAAAGTACTTCAAGCTACCTATCCTGTACTTAATTGGAATGAAAATTTTTCTAGTGCAGCTATTTTTATGGAAGCACTTATACATAGTGGATATATGATAGATAGTACAAAAAGTGAGCAGATTTTTACTATAAGTGATGAGTTTTTAACCTATTGTATAGAGTCTTTTAGACCATATTTGCCTGAGGCAAAAAATAGTAATCACAAAAATGTACAACTTGTATCACAACTTGCTACTTTACCTAGAGATTTAGGGCTTGGTGCAGATGATTTTAGGGTTGTTTTTATATTTGAAGATAAAGAACCCTTAAGTGTAGAGACGATATATCTAAAATTAAGTGCTATTAGTCAAGAAAAAGTATCAAAAGGTGATGTGAATTTATCAAATATGTATGATATACTTGAAAATGTTGCTTGGATAAGCAATGTACCTGTTGAGCTTGATTACTTAAGAGCCAATGAAATAAGCCTTAAATTAACTGGTAAGTTTCCTTATATCGATATGGTAGGTAAACTTCCTAGATATCTAGCACATACTATCCCACAAGATGATGAGCTTATAGATATAAGTAAAAAGCTTTTAGGAGAGTAGGAGATTTTTTTGGAGGGGTACATACCATGATAATATATTTGCCTTGTCTTATACTTTGTAATAGGTAAGGTTGAAACCTTATTTCCACCATAGTAAATAAATTTTTTCTTTAGGAAGTGACAATTCTCAAAGAGAGTATAAGTACAACATTGTCACCTTGGAGGTGAGGTTTCAACCTCACTTGGTGAGACTGAAGTCTCACTTCCTGATGGTACGAACACCCAAAAAGCAACCGCTTTACGAGGTTTTTTGATGCTTTTTTGACATGTAAGTGAGCTTAAAAGCTCACTTCCTATATGATTATCTTTTGGAGTTTACGAATTTTTCTATTCTATTAATTCCTTCTATTATAGACTTTTCATCAGTTGCAAAAGAGAGTCTAAAATATCCATCCATACCAAATCCAATCCCTGGAACTACTGCTACACCGCTATCTTCTAAAAGCTCTTTACAAAACTTCATACTATCTTGTTCTATATTTTTAATATTTACAAAAAGATAAAATGCTCCACTAGGCTTAACTACACTTAATCCTTCTATTTTAGTAAGCATATCATAAGCTAGATTTCTTCTTTTTTCAAACTCAACCCTCATAGCCTCTATATCATCATCAACTTCACCATTTAAAGCAGTTATTGCTGCATATTGTGTGATAGAGTTAATATTTGAAGTACTTTGACTTTGTAGTTTGTTTATAGCATCTATTAGCTCTTTGTTTGGTGAAGCAAGATACCCAAATCTCCATCCAGTCATAGCTACACTTTTGCTTAGTCCATTGATAGTAACTGTTCTTTGATACATATCTTCACTTATACTTGCTGTTGCTGTAAAAGAACTACCATCAAATAATAGCTTTTCATACATTTCATCACTTGCTATAATGATATTTGTACCTTTTAATACTTTGGCAATACTTTCTAGTTCATCTTTTGTATAAACTGCACCTGTAGGGTTTGAAGGACTTGTTAGAACTAACATTTTTGTTTTAGGTGTTATAGCCTCTTGAAGTTGTGAAGCTGTTATTTTAAATCCACTCTCATCAGTTGTTTGTATAATAATAGGTTTTCCCCCACTATAAAGTACAAGTTCTGGATAGGTTACCCAATATGGAGCTGGTATTATAACTTCATCACCAACTTCTACCACTGCTTGAAAAAGATTAAATAAAGAGTGCTTAGCACCAACATTAACCACAATATTACTAGGTAGATACTCTAAGCCATTTTCTCTTTTTAGCTTAGCAGCAATTGCTTTTCTACACTCTAATGTCCCCTCCACCGCTGTATATTTAGTCATACCTTTATTCAAAGCTTCAATAGCAGCTTGTTTGATTTTGTTTGGAGTATCAAAATCAGGCTCTCCAGCAGAAAAACTAAGGATATCTTTACCACTAGCTTTTAAATCTCTTGCTAATGAAGATATAGCAATTGTCATAGACTCAGACAAAACATTAACTCTTTTTGATAATACCATATATTTACCCTTTTGTTATTAATTATATTGTTTAATGAACTGTAATTGTTTGTGTAATTGAAATTGTTATAGTATCAAGTGGTGTTGAAGACTCTTTACAGATTTTTTGTCCATTGTATTCACCACAATTTCTATAACCTACAACTTTATCTTCAGTAACATACTCATAAACTGGTTCACATCTTGTTACTTGATTGTAAGATTTACATTTTTTGTTTGCTCTTTGTTGGTTAGCTATATAACCACCACCTAAACCACCTATTATCTTAGCAGCATCTTTACCGCTACCTTTACCTATTTGATGTCCAACAACAACACCCAAAGTAGCTCCTACTAGAGTATCTATACCTATACTATTTGTATCAGCACTACCACAATCTACCAAAACTTCAACAGTATCTTCATAGCATCTCTCACCAGTTTTTATTTTTTGAGTAAAAGGCTTACTAATAGCAGTTTGCTCAGTTACCTTTATAGTTACAGTTTCAGCCGCAGCCACAGAACTACTCCCTAAAATAAAAGCTGACAAGATAGCGACACTTTTAAATAGCTTTTTCATAACCTATCCTTTTTTATATTATTGTAATAGATTTTTGATTAAGATAGTTTTAAATAGAAAACTAATTGTACCTTTTTATCAAGATACTCTTGTTTTTGTTACAAACTTTAATTTGATATAAGTTTTTTTTAGATAAAATTTTGATATTAAAAAGAAAAAAGGCACACTAATGAATAAAAAACTTATAATCTATTTTTTATTGGCCTTATTCATAAGTACATCAATCTTGGGTTGTGGTTATAAAGCTCCACCTAGTTATAAAGAGAGTAACGATGATTTATGATTATATTATAATAGGTACAGGTGTTGCTGGACTTAGTGCGGCTAATTATATTCCTGAAGATAAAAAAGTTTTATTAGTATGTAAAAAGTCTCCTTGGGAGTGTAATACTTTTTGGGCACAAGGCGGTATAGCAACTGCTATTAATGAAGATGATATTCCTTCACATATAGAAGATACTATTGAAGCAGGAGCTAGACTAAATGATTTTGAAGCAGTTAAAAAACTAAGTACAACATCACTAGAGACAATAAAAGATCTTATATCTAAAGGTTTTATTTTTGATAAAACTGAAAGTGGTGAACTAGCCTTTACAAAAGAAGCAGCCCATAGTAGAAGTAGGATTTTACATGCTGATGGAGATGCAACAGGAAGGATGCTTCATCTTTTTTTGCTAGAATCATGTCCACATGAAGTAGTAACTGATTCTATTGTTATTGATCTTTTGATACAAGATGATATATGTTATGGAGCAGTTATAAGAACAGGAGAGGCACAAAGAGTAGTATATGCACACAATACTATTATAGCTAGTGGTGGAATAGGATCTATATATAAATATCATACAAACTCTACTACAGTTTCAGGTGATATTCAAGGTATTTGTTTAGAAAAAGGGATTACCTTAAAAGATATGGAGATGATGCAATTTCATCCAACAGTTTTTACTAAAACATCATTTGCTAGAAAACCACTTTTAAGTGAAGCTCTAAGAGGTGAGGGGGCTGAAATAGAAGATGAAGAGGGTAGAAGATTTTTATTTGATTATCATAAAGATGGAGAACTTGCACCTAGAGATGTAGTAAGTAGGGCTATTTTTGATTATCATCAAAAAACAGGTTCTCAAGTTTATTTATCTTTTAAAAACTTTAAAAAAGAGTTTTTTAAAAAAAGATTTCCAAATATTTACAAAAATCTAAAAGAGTTTGGATTTGAGCTACCTTTTGAAAGGGTTCCTATTTCACCAGCATTTCACTATACTATGGGTGGAATAGAAACAAACTTAGATGGCAAAGTAAAAGGAATGAAAAATCTATATGCAATAGGTGAGGCTGCTTGTACTGGTGTTCATGGGGCAAATAGATTAGCTAGTAACTCTTTACTTGAAGGACTTGTTTTTTCAAAAATAGCTGTTATGGACTCTTTGAAAAATAATTTTTTAATAGATCCTTCAAAATATAACTCATTGGTTAGGTATCATACTCTACAAAAACCAATAGATAAACCTATTAAAAATGAACTAAGAGAGATTATGTGGAAGTATGCAGCTATCATAAGAACAAAAGAGGAGTTGCAATTAGCTCTAGATACAGTAAATAATTTTTTAGAACAAAAAATAGGAAGATTGCTTTATTTAAGGTTACTTACGGCAAAATCTATTTTAGAAGCAGCATTAAATAGAAAAGAGTCATTAGGGGCTCATTATATTATAAAAAAAGGACAAAAATGAATCATGTACCAATTTTAGTATTGGATTTTGGATCTCAATATACACAGTTAATAGCTAGGAAACTAAGAGAAAATGGTGTATATAGTGAAATAGTACCATATAATGAAAAAATAGAAGATATTAAAGCAAGAACTCCAAAAGGTATTATTTTATCTGGTGGTCCAGCATCTGTATATGCACAAGATGCATATATAGTAAGTGAAGAGATTTTTTCTCTAAATATACCGATTTTGGGTATTTGTTATGGTATGCAGATAATTACACATATACTAGGTGGAAGTGTAATACCAGCAAAACAGCATGAATATGGCAAAGCTAAATTAAGCTTTACAAATGAAAGTGCTATTTTTACAGATACAGATGATAATCAAATAGTTTGGATGAGTCATGCAGATAGAGTTGAAAATCTACCACAAGGGTTTGAAACTATTGCTACTAGTGATAACTCTCCACATGCTGCTATTGCAAATAAAGAAAAAAATATCTATGCGTTTCAGTTTCACCCAGAAGTAGCACATAGCCAATGTGGCTCGAAACTACTTAAAAACTTTGCAAAATATATATGTAACTGCGAAAGTGTTTGGAATATGGGGAGCTTTGCTAAAGAGCAGATCAATAAAATCAAAGAAAAAGTAGGAACAGATAAGGTTTTATGTGGGGTAAGTGGAGGAGTTGATAGCTCTGTAGTTGCTACACTTTTATCTGAAGCTATAGGTGATCAGTTAATCCCTGTTTTTGTAGATCATGGATTGCTAAGAGCTAACGAAAGAGAACAAGTTGAAGCTATGTTCAAAAGTAGAGGTATAGATCTTATTACAGTAGATGCAAGTGAAATATTTTTAAGCCGTTTAGCTGGAGTTGTAGATCCTGAAACAAAAAGAAAAATTATAGGTGAGACTTTTATTGAGGTTTTTGATATAGAGGCTAAAAAGTTTGATGGTATTAAATACTTAGCTCAAGGAACACTATATACTGATGTTATAGAATCAGTTTCAGTTAAAGGTCCTAGCAAAACTATAAAATCACACCACAATGTAGGCGGACTTCCTGATTGGATGACATTTGAGCTTATTGAACCTTTAAGAGAGGTTTTTAAAGATGAAGTTAGAGTTCTTGGTAGTGAACTAGGACTTCCTAAAGATATGTTAGCTCGTCATCCATTCCCTGGTCCTGGACTAGCTATAAGAATAATGGGTGATGTAAATAAAGATGATTTAGAGATCTTAAGAAAAGCTGATGTTATTATGCTTGATGTTTTAAAAGCAAGTGGGTATTATGATAAAACTTGGCAAGCATTTACAGTACTTTTAAATGTAAAATCTGTTGGTGTTATGGGTGATAATAGAACTTATGAAAATACTATTTGTGTTAGAATAGTAGATGCTACTGATGGAATGACTGCTACATTTGCACATATTCCTCATGATGTACTAGAGACTATGAGTAGAAGAATAATAAATGAAGTTGATGGAATCAATAGAGTAGTATATGATATAAGTTCAAAACCACCTGCAACTATAGAGTGGGAATGATCTATCTTACAAATGATGAATACAAGTATGAGGGAGTTGTTAATCTCCCTTTACTTGAAACTCTATATAAAGATATAACTTTAGATTTAGATCTTTTTGATGCTATAGTTGTAACTTCTAAAAATAGTGTTAGAGCATTGGAACAAAGTACTCATAAGTGGAAAAATATACCAATTTACTCTATAGCAACTCCAACAACAACTTATCTTAATAACTTAAATGCAAATGTTGTATTTACACGAGCTAGTGGGCATGGCAATGATTATGCTTATGAGTTAATACCTCTTTTAAAAAATAAAAAAATATTATATCTAAGAGCTTCTAGTGTAGTATCAAATTTAGAGAGTATATTAAAAGAAAATAACATAGATCTTGTTTCTTATATAGCATATGAGACAAAATGTAAGATAATAGATAATTTTGATATAAAATCTAATTCAACTATTATTTTTACTTCACCTTCTACAATAGAGTGTTTTTTGAAAAACTTTACATGGGATGAGTCTAATAGGGCTATTTGTATAGGTAAAACTACAGCTAAATATATACCAAAAGGGTGGAAATATCAAATATCTCCACAAACTTCTATAAAAGAGTGCATAAAACTTGCTAAAATATAGTTATAATTAATAAATAGTTAGATATAATATGACTAATATTTTGTTCTGGGCAAAGCGGGATTTCCACACTTTGAGGGTCCGATAATATGTTTATTGTGGATTTGTAGTTACTTCGGTGTGCAACGTTCATAGAAGCAGTTCCTAAAGAAGTTCTCAGTCTGCAAATTTTGGCTTTTAGGGCCACTTTAGTGGTTATCGCCTGCTTGGGACTAAATATATACCCATTTTTGGGTTAATTATTTTTTATGTTAAATGAGGTTCTTTGATGAATATACTAATATTAGGAAGTGGCGGTAGAGAATACTCTATAGGTTTGGCAATCTCCAAAGAAAAAAATCATAATTTATATTTTTGCCCTGGTAATGGTGCTACTTGTGAACTTGGTGTTAATATTGATATAAAAGATTATACTCTTCTTGCTTCATGGGCTAAAGAAAATAAAATAGACTTAACTATTGTAGGTCCAGAAGCACCTTTGACTGATGGTGTTGTTGATATATTTAAAGCTAATGATTTAGTTATTTTTGGTCCTTCAAAAGCTGCTGCAAGGCTAGAGGGCTCTAAAGTTTATATGAAAAATATATTAAAAAAATATAATATCCCAACAGCTGCATTTATAGAGACTAATGATCTAACAAAAGCAACAGAATTTATAAATACTCTAACACCTCCAATAGTAGTAAAAGCTGATGGACTATGTGCTGGAAAGGGTGTAATTATAGCCCAAACACACAAAGAGGCAATTGAAGCTTCAAAAGATATGTTAAGTGGAGACTCTTTTGGTGATGCTGGTAAAAATGTAGTAATAGAAGAGTTTTTAGATGGGTATGAGCTATCAATGTTTGCTATATGTGATGGAAAAGATTTTATACTTCTTCCAGCTGCTCAAGATCACAAAAGAGTAGGAGATGGTGATACTGGTCCAAATACTGGTGGTATGGGTGCATATGCTCCAACACCTCTAGTAGATGATGAGCTTTATGAAAAAGTAAAACAAAGAGTAGTTAGCCCAACACTAGATGGTATGATAGCAGAAAATGCTCCTTTTGAAGGTGTCCTTTTTGTTGGAGTTATGGTAGTAAATGGTGAACCTTATACATTAGAATTTAATGTAAGATTTGGAGATCCTGAGTGTGAGGTACTAATGCCATTACTTAAAACTCCTGTTAGTGAGCTTTTTTATAAGAGTGCAACCAAAGATTTGGCTAATCTAAAGATAGAGTTTTTAAACAAATACGCTGTTGGTGTGGTAATGGCTAGTAAAAACTATCCATATAGTAACTCAGAACCAGCTGAGATTATAGTAGATGAAATAGTTGATGATGTACTAAAAGAAAATTCACATATTTCATATGCTGGAGTTAGTAAAGAAGATGATAAACTCTTTGCAATTGGAGGTAGAGTGCTTGTTTGCGTTGGACTTGGAGAGAGTATCAAAGAGGCTAGAAATAGAGCTTATGCACTTTGTGGGCAAGTGCATTTTGCTGGTAAAAAATGTAGAACAGATATAGCATATCAAGCTTTGAGATAGAAATGAATAGCACTCAAGAAGATATTTCAAATCTTAAACTAGCTAAGTTTAGTTCAAGGTTATTAGCCTATGTGATTGATGATATTTTGATTACTTTGGTTATTTTATTGATTTTTTGGGATCATATTATGCAAGGTGGAGAAGATATAGGTGCTTCTTTGGAAATTTTGAATAATTATCTTTTCCCAATCATAGTTTTAAAAGTAGCCTATCATACCTTTTTTGTTTGGTATTATGGAGCGACTTTAGGTAAAATAGTAGCCAAGATTAGGGTGATTGATTATAATAACTTTGGAAAAGTCTCTTTTTCTAGATCTCTACTTAGAGCTATCGGAAGAATAGTAAGTGAGATGTTTTTTTATCTTGGCTTTATATTTGCTTTTTTTGATAAAGGAAAACAGACTTTTCATGGAAAAATAGCTAAAACTTTGGTAGTAAATGCGTAAAATTCTTATTGCTTTATTGATAGTAGTTCAGCTATTAAGTGCAAATAAAAAAGATAAAGATGATGAGAATTTTCAAATATTTGCTACAAATATAGAGTATGATAACAATATTATTACAGCTACTGGTGATGTAGTTATGTTTTCTCCAACTTATTATATAACTGCTAAAAAGGTAGTTTATGATAAGGCAAAAAATCAAGTTAGTTTATATGAAGATGTCAATATCTTAAAAGATAACTCAAACCTATCTATAAGTGATTACTCTTTTATTGAGTTTGAGGTATCATCACTATCTAAATTTGTATTTATGTTATATGAAAATGATCTATGGGTAGAGTCTGCTCAAGTTAGCACAGAACAAAAAGATACCTATTTTGAAAGCTCTTTAATGTCAAGTTGTGATTGTCAAAATCCTGATTGGAGCATACGATTTAGTAGTGGCTCACATAGTGATGATTATAGTTGGTTACATACATTTAATAATAGAATATATATAAAAGATGTTCCTGTATTTTATCTTCCTTATTTTGCAGTTTATACAAATACAAAAAGGCATTCAGGACTTTTGATACCAAAACTTGGATATTCAAAAGGTGAGGGCTTTATATATATGCAACCTTTTTATTATGCTCCTGAGGATAACTGGGATATAGAGTTAGTTCCTCAACATCGTGCTAAAAGAGGAAATGGTTTATATGCCTATTTTAGATATGCTGATAGTCCTGACTCTATGCTAGAGATTTCTAGTGGATATTTTAAAGAAAAAGATAAATATAAGGTAGAAAATGAGTTAAAAAATGATAGACACTATGGTGTTGGTCTTTTATATGAAAGAAGATATCTATATGCAGATAAAAATCAAGAGTTTGAAGATGGTTTATATGTAGATTTGGATTTTTTAAGAGATGTTGAGTATAAAACTCTATCTGATACCCTAAGTGAAAACTCCACTCCATCAAAAGTAGAATCAAAACTTAACTATTTTATAAAAGATAATAAAGATTATTTGGGTACTTATTTTAGATACTATAAAAATATATCAGATTCATCTATTAACTCTCAAATAACTAAAAAGCGTACACTTCAACAGTTACCAACGGTGCATTATCATAGATTTTCTTCACCTATTATAAGTCAAAAACTACTTTATTCTGCTGATGTACAATATACAAATCATTATAGAAGTATGGGTTTAAGAGCTAAAGAG
>JAAYJJ010000050.1 GCA_012522985.1 Aliarcobacter butzleri | reverse complement strand
CTATGTATGGATATAAGAGTATCTTTGGAGTTGAACCCTTAGAAATGGATGAAATTCAACAGCAAATATATAATGCAGTTTATTCAAAGTGAAAATTAGGGTGTCCTATGAGAAAGTCAGGAAAATGGACTACAAGTAGTACAAAACTATTGTACAATGGTAGAGCATAGGCATTTATAATATTGAATTATGAGTGTTGAATTGCAAATAGTGTTAAGAAGTAAAGGAAATATTTACCTATTCCCTAACTCAACACTATTTACTAATCACTATTAGCAAGAGTACATAGTTTTTATTTCAAACGGTGTAGGTCTTGCTTCATAAGGCCATACTTGAGATTCAAATTTATAATCTTTATATGTATCTATAAATAGATCACTCATAGCTGGTTTTAAAAATTCATTATCTCTTACAAGTGATTCTAAAGCACCTCTTAATGTATGAGGAAGTTGAGGAATGCCTTTTTCTCTTATCTCATCAAGGCTTAATTTAAAAAGATTTTCATCCATAGGTCCAATAGGCTCATATCTATTTTTAATCCCATCAAGTCCAGCTAAAAGCATAGCACTAAAGGCTAGATAAGGACAAGCTGTAGAGTCTGGAAATCTCATCTCAACTCTAGTTGATTTTTCATTTCCACCATAAGGTATCCTACAACTAGCACTTCTATTTTGTGAAGAGTAGGTTAATATTGATGGTGCTTCAAATCCAGGGATAAGTCTTTTGTAAGAGTTTGTACTAGCATTTGTAAATGCAGCTACTGCTCTAGCGTGTTTTAACACCCCACCTATATAGTATCTTGCTTCATTTGAGAGTTTTGCATAACCATTTTGATCAAAAAAGATATTTTTACCATTTTTCCAAAGGGACTGATGTACATGCATACCACTTCCATTATCACCGTTTAGTGGTTTTGGCATAAAAGTAGCTGATTTACCATTGAGATGTGCTACCATTTTTACTACATATTTTAGTTTTTAAACATTATCAGCTGCTTCAACTAAAGTACTATAAACTATACCTATTTCATGTTGTCCTTGAGCTACTTCATGGTGTCCTAGTACTACATCAAGTCCAACTTGCTCTAGGACTTGCATCATCTCTGCTCTTAAATCAACTCCATTATCTATAGGAGCTACTGGAAAATATCCACTTTTTGCTCTACTTCTATGTCCCATATTACCATGATCATAATCTTTTGCATCATTCCATTCACCATCTTCAGTATCAAGCATATAGTATGATTCATTTGCTTTATCTATAACTTTTACATCTTCAAAAACAAAAAACTCATTTTCTGGGCCAAAATAAGCAATATCAGCTAAAGCAGACTCTTTTAGATGTAGTTCTGCTTTTTTGGCTATACTTCGTGGGCATTTTTCATACATTTGATCTTTGTATATATCATATACATCGCATATTACTATTACTGTAGGATCTGTTGGAAATGGGTCTAAAAATGCAGTTTGTACATCTGGTTTTAACATCATATCTGATTTATCTATTGTTTGCCAAGCATCAATACTAGCACCATCAAAAGGCATACCATTATTTAGTATATCAGCATTTACATGCTTTAATAGATATGTGATATGATGCCAAGTACCTTTTAAATCAGTAAATCTAAAATCAACAAACCTTACCTCATTGATCTCACAAAATTCAAAAAACTCTTCAACACTATTTACAAACTTTCCCATTTTCATCCTTCATATTATAAATACGTATTTTAACAAAAATATCCATTTATTTAGTTTAAATATCTATTATTATAGGCTCTTTTTTTACAAAGTATCTAGCTTGTTTATATCCTGCAACTTTTGCAGCTTTTAAAGCCTCTTCATATCTAAAACCAATTTGATCTATATGGTGTGCATCACTTCCAAAAGTAATAGGAATATTAAGTGAATTTGCTATTTTCAAAAGCTCTGGTGATGGATATACCTCACCTATTGGTTTTCTTATTCCTGCTGGATTGACTTCTATGGTCATATTTGATTTTTGGATCTGCTTTAGTGTATCATAAGCTATATCACTTATCTTTTTATTTGGCATAAATTTAAACACTTTTATTAAATCAAGATGTCCAACTATATCAAAAAGTCCACTTTGTGCCATAAGTGAAATTGCATCAAAATATTTTTGCCAAATATCATCTATATCCATATCATCATATCTACCTATAAACTCTGGATTATCAAATCCCCATTTATCTATAAAGTGAACTGAACCTATAAAATAATCTACATCTTTGTTTATAACTTTATCATCAATAAAGCCTTCTAAAAAATCAACTTCATAAGCAAATAAGATCTTTATTTTATCCTTAAATTCCTCTTGAAGTCTAAATATTTCACTCTCATAAATTATCATATCCTCAAAACTCATACGATATTTGGGATCAAAGTTCATAGGAGCATGGCAACTAAAACCAAATACATCAATACCAAGCTCTATAGCTTTTTGGATATACTCTTGCATACTCCCACTTGCATGGTTGCATAAATAAGTGTGATTATGTAGATCTATTCTTAGTTTTTTCATGCCAAAAGTCCAGCACCTTGGAGCTTGTGACTTCTATCATCAGCATAGACTCTTTTGGCATTAATCATATCATATTTCCAAATAGGTGCATTTTGTTTAAAATCCTCTACATACTCATCTATAAGCTCTAATGCAACCCTTCTTTTTGGTGAGGCAACTAGTGCTATATAAGAGCTTGTATGATTTGGTACATCACCTATACTATGAGCCATTTTGATATAGGCATTTTTTGCTTTTGCTTTTTCTTGCCATGAGTTAAACCATGAGTTTAAAATAGGCTCATATATATCAAAACTAAGTCCATCTATGCCGTTTTCATCTCTTACAATACCAACAAAACTAATAACAGCTCCATAGTTTTTATCTTTTAGCTCTTTATACCATTTATTTGTGATACTCTCAACCTCCAAAGGTCCTTTAAAAAGTTCCAAATCTTTCATATTCATCCTCCACAAACAGGTGGTAAAATAGAGATTTTATCACCATCATTAAGATCTATATCTTTTGAGCTAATAAGCTTATCATTGATGGCAATAGCACTATTAACTAGCCAAGAAGCCACCTCTTGATCTTTTTGTAGTATAACTTTTAACTCATCTAATGTTGTAATATCTAGTTCTAAACTCTTTTTATTTATAGGTCCTAAAAACTCTACTTTTACCATCTATTATCCTTTATGAAATATTTTGTTTTAGCATTTTAGTAAACTTATGTTATCATACCCAAAATTAATTTAGAGGCTATTTATGATTCTATCTAAGATTGATTACTTAAATCTTTTACCTTTTTATATATTTATTAATAAAGAGATCCCAAATTCTCAATTAAAATCAATCATTAATTATAAAAAATCATATCCATCTAAGAT
>JAAYJJ010000049.1 GCA_012522985.1 Aliarcobacter butzleri | reverse complement strand
CCCAAACCAAGTGCGCTAACCAGACTGCGCTACGCCCCGATCAAAAAGTCTTGCCATTACTTAAAATGGAGTGGAATTATATCCTAAATATTTTGATTTGTCAATAGCTTTTTTTAAAAAATATAAAAATTTACAAAAATTAATACAATTTTAGAGAAAAATCATCTAAAATTGTATTAAACCATCTATTGGACTAGATGCAGTTGCATATGGTTTTTTAGGGATTCTTCCTGCTTTATAGCTAAGTCTTCCAGCCATAACAGCATATTTCATAGCTCTTGCCATAGAAATAGGATCTTTTGCTCCAGCTATAGCAGTATTGGTTAAAACTCCATCAGCCCCAAGCTCCATAGCAATAGCAGCATCACTAGCACAACCAACCCCAGCATCTATAATAATAGGAACCTTTACAGCATCTTTAATAAAAGCTATATTATATCTATTTTGAATACCAAGTCCACTTCCAATAGGAGCAGCAAGAGGCATAATAGCATCAGCTCCAGCATCTTCTAATCTTCTAGCAACTATAGGATCATCACTAGTATAAGCCATAATAGTAAAGCCATCTTTTTTAAGAATCTCACAAGCTTTTATGGATTCTATTACATCAGGATATAGAGTTTTATTTAAATCACCTATGATTTCAAGTTTGATTAGATCTATACCAGTAGCCTCTCTCATAAGTCTAAAAGTAGTTACCGTATCTTCAGCGGTAGTGCATCCAGCACTATTTGGTAAAAATTTAACATTTGTATTTTTGAAATAATCAAGTAAATTTTCCTCATTTGGATTTGTTATATTTACTCTTCTAATAGCCACCGTTATAAGCTCACTACCACTTGCCAAAGTAGCCTCTTTTGTTGTTTGAAAATCTTTATACTTTCCACTTCCAACAATCAATCTACTTTGAAATTCATATTTTCCTATTTTTAATATATCTTCGTTCATATTGTATTTTCCTTCACCCAGTCTAAGTATTCACTACTTGCATTTACTATATCAATAGAGATAATTTCAGGCAAATTATAAGGGTGTGTTGCTTTGATAAAGCTTTGAATTTCATCATAATTTGATTTTTTTGTTTTTATGCTAAGAATGTACTCAGTTGTTTTATTTGTCTTTTTTTTATAGTTATAAAATGATGTAATTTTACTTACTTGTACACAAGCAGCTAATCTTTTGGCAATAAGCAATGTGGCTACCTTGTTTGCATCTTTTTTCTTTTCATAAGTTGTTTTTATTATACAAAATTCATTCATATTTTTTTGACTCCTTTTATTAAATCTTGAGGTTTTAAACTAAAGTTATTAAATTTATATTTTTTAGCACTTAAAGCTAGGGCTAAAGAGCCGTTAATCGCACTATGCAAAGCATCATATCCTTGAGCTAAATAAGAGGCTATAAAACCACTTAAAACATCTCCACTCCCACCTTGTGATAAAACACTACTACCTAAGGCGTTGATAAATAGCTTGTCGTTTTTGGCTATTATCATATTTGCACCTTTAAGTAAAAGTGTAACTTTTGGATAGGCTTGTGTAAAAAGTCCACAATAAAAAAACCTATTCTCTTGTAAAGTTTTAATATCAATATCAGCTAAATTTGTTAGTTTTAAAAGAGAAACAAACTCTTTTGGATGAGGGGTTAATACTAAGTTTTCTTGATCTAGGATATCTAAAACAAGCTCATCATAAAACAAATCAGCGTCACAAACTTTGGCTATATTTTGGTTTAAGATCTCTTTGATTTCATTTTTTTCATAATTTCCAAGTCCCATACCAATAGCTATTGCTGTAGTATTGTATGGTATTTTATGAGTTCTTAAAAGGTGTATTGGTATGCTTATAGTATCATCATGGGTTAATAAGCTTACAAGCCCAGCTCCTAAGATAAAACTAGCTTTACTACTAAGTAAAGAAGCTCCTATTTTATCTCCTGCAACTACTAAAACATGCCCAAAACTCCCTTTGTGAGAGGAGTGTTTGGTTCTAAATGGTAGGCTTAAATCCTTTTTTTCAAGGTAGTAAAAGTTTGTTTTTTCTTCATATTTGCTACTATCTAAGCCTAAATTTGCTACTTTTAGTTTGCCTATATACTCTTTTGCTATATCACTTAAAAGTGATAATTTAATAGCCCCCATAGTAACAGTAATATCTGCCCTAAAAGCAATAGGAGACGGGATACCTGAAGAGTCTATACCACTAGGTATATCACAAGAGAGTTTTAGACTTGATTTGCTATTTAAAGTAGTAATAATATCTATATAAAATCCATTTAACTCTTTGTTTAGTCCACTTCCAAAGATACAATCAACTATCAAATCATATTTTTTAGAAGGTAGCATATTTACTATCTCTATATCAAGCTTTAAAGCTCTATTTAGTTGCACCTTTGCCATAGGTGATTTTGGAGCATCTAATATACAAAGTGTAATCACATACTCCTCTTGCAAAAGTCTAGCTAGTGCGATACCATCAGCACCGTTGTTGCCACTACCACACACTATAAGTATAGAAGAGATATTTTTTTGCTTTTTAATCTCTTTTTTAAGTGCTAAAGCAGCATGTTCTTGTAGTATCTCTTCACTTAAGGAGTATTGTTCATAACATTTTTTATCTAAATAATCAACACTTTTATATACTTTTTTCATTTTCTAAACTTATACCCTTCTTTTAGTAATATCTCTTTTATTTTATCTTGAAGTTCCCCTTGTATCTCTATAAAAAGATCATCAATAGTTCCGCCACAGCCAAATTTTGATTTAAGAAGTTTTAAAATAGATCTTTTTTTATTATCATCACAAATAAACCTACCTATTATGGTAACTACTTTCCCATTTCTTTTCTCTTTTTTAAAAAAGAGTGGTTCTTGAGAGAGCTTATTGTTAGAAGAGTCTTTAGAGCTACTATTTATTATTAGCTTACCATTTTTATCACTTTGCATCTCTTCTAGTTTAGCACCCATTTCAAATAGATTTTTTTTCATAAACACACCTTACTATTTGACTAAAGCGTTATTATACCTAAAAAAGGCTAATATATAATCCTTTTGTCAATAAAAATTTGATATAATAAGAGTCAATAATAACAAAAAGGTGTTGGCTTGATAGCTGTTGTGATATTTTTAATTTTTATAATTTTATTTTTAATCTATAAAAATAGTAAACTTAAAAAAGAGCTTTTAGTATGTAAAGAACAAAAAAATAAGTTATCTATACTAATACAAAACTCTCCAGATTTAATATGGCTAAAAGATATAGATGGTAACTATCTACTTTGTAACCAAAGGGTTCAAAACCATTTTGGAACAACAAACGAGGAGATAATAGGAAAGAGTGATTATGATTTTTTTGATAAAGATTTAGCTGATTTTTATAAAGATAATGATCATCTTGCCCTAAGTAGTGATGAGTATGTCATTAGTTTTGAAGATATGCTTTTTAAATCTGATAATCACAGTGAATTTTTACAAACAATAAGAACTGTTTTAAAAGATGACAAAGGTAAAGTTATAGGTGTTTTGGGTATAAGTAGAGATCTAAGTAAGATTAAAAATCAAGAGATCTGTTTTGTGGATAATAAAGGAGAAAATCAATGTCAATAGTTCCAA
This sequence comes from Aliarcobacter butzleri, assembly GCA_012522985.1. Taxonomy (GTDB): domain Bacteria; phylum Campylobacterota; class Campylobacteria; order Campylobacterales; family Arcobacteraceae; genus UBA6211. The sequence goes on along the minus strand of JAAYJJ010000049.1, from coordinate 630 downwards.
AATTTACTCATCTTCATCTTCATACTGAGTACTCACTGCTTGATGGAGCAAACAAAATCAAAGAGCTTGCAGTAAAAGTCAAAGAGTATGGAATGGATAGTGTTGCGATGACAGATCATGGCAATATGTTTGGTGCGATAGATTTTTATAAAACTATGAAGTCTCAAGGAATTAAGCCTATTATTGGAATGGAGGCTTATATTCATAATAGTGATGAGCTTGAAGATAAAAGTACAAAGCAAAGATTTCACCTATGCCTATATGCCAAAGATTTTGAAGGTTATCAAAACCTTATGTACCTAAGCTCACAAGCATATATGCATGGCTTTTATTATTACCCTAGGATCAATAAAAAGCTTCTTAAAAAGCACTCAAAAGGGCTTGTTTGTAGTGCAGCTTGTTTGCAAGGAGAGATAAATTGGCATCTAAATACAGCCAATGAGAGAAATGTAAGATTTGGAGCAAAAGGCTATGAGCGAGCAAAAGAGGTAGCCTTAGAGTACAAAGAGATATTTGGAGATGATTTTTATCTTGAGATTATGAGGCATGGTATAGGAGATCAGCACTATATTGATGATATGATTATAAAGCTATCTCTTGAAACTGGTATCAAAATAGTAGCCACAAATG
>JAAYJJ010000003.1 GCA_012522985.1 Aliarcobacter butzleri | reverse complement strand
AGTGGTTTATATGATGCGGCTGTTTTTTGTGTAAATGATTCTTATAACAATACTAAAAAACTAGACGAATCTTTAGGAGATAATGTATCAATAAAAAGAGTGAGTTTGGGCAATAGAAACCCAAACTCCTATCCACAAGATGATGAGAAAAAGATTTTAGAAGCTTTTGCCTTAATAGAGTCTTCAAGTGCATACTTACCAGATCAGATAGTTCAAGTAACAGATAAAGGTGATTATAAAGTCTATTTTCCTGCAACTATGTCAAATAAAAACTGTAAACTTTGCCATGGTGTAGAGGCAAATATCAATAAAGAAGTTCATAGCTTGTTTAAAGAAAAGTATCCAAATGATAAAGCATATGGTTTTAGTAGTGGGGAAGTTAGGGGTGCTGTAGTCATAACTATTAAACACAAATAAGATTTTAAATTTTATTTAAGCAAATATTAGTTATTATGGCTATGATGAATCATAAGTAAAATTAAACTAAGGAGTAATTATGAAAATTTCTAACTTATTGGTTGCATGTTTATTACTAGGGGGTTTGTTCTCTTTTTCAAGCGCAACAGAGACAAATCAAGAGGTAATCTACAATAAAAAATGTTCAGAATGTCACGGTTTATCTGGTGAAGGTAACCCAGCAAAAAAAGGTCCAGCACTAAATCATCAAAGTTTAGGTGATTTATATGTTACTATTATGGACTTACAAGGTGAACTAACTATTACTGGTAATAGTTCTGGAGATCATGCTCAAATGGAACATAACATCAAAAACCTAGAGCAAGAGGGGTATATTGTTGATCCAGCAAAAATGTCAAAATATATCAATAGAACATTTAACGACAACTCTGCAAGATAATCTCCTTGCTATTCTAAGGCTTTTTTAAGCCTTAGAATATAAACTACACTATCATCCACCTGTTTCATAAAATGCTCTAGATGAGTCATTATCTTCAGATACTCCCCATTTGTTTTTTTCTGGTTTATTTTCTAATACCTTTTTCAAAACTTCAACAGCTTGATCTATATCACCGCTTTTTACATGATCTTTAATACTAAGTGCATCTTCAAAATATAAACAAGGTATCAAAAACCCCTCAGCTGTAAGTCTTATACGGTTACAACTAGCACAAAAATCATCTAGATGAGGCTCTATAATACCAAATTCATATCCATTATCAAGCTTGTAGTATTGAGCTGGTGAAGAGGTATCTCGTGGTACTTTGGTAAAGTTATATTTTTTTGATATAATCTCTTGTATTTCATGGCTTTTAAGCCCCTTTAGTGCTGAAGCTGCATGAGTATTGCTCATATACTCTATAAATCTTATAGTAAAACCCTCTTTATTACAATACTCCAAAAGTTCAATTAACTCATCATCATTGATTCCTTTCATAGGAACAGTATTGATTTTAATATGAAGCCCTACTCTTTTAGCCTCTTGGATACCCTCTAATACTTGAGCTAAAACATCTTTTTGAGCTATACGTGCTGCACTTTCTGCTCTAAGAGAGTCTAAAGAGATATTTATCCTTTTTAGTCCAGCTTCTTTAAGTCTAGAAGCTACGCTTTTTAGTAAATATCCATTGGTAGTAAGGGCTAGATCTATATGTGGAGCATAGTTATATATCATAGAGATAAATTTATCCAAATCCTCTCTAAGCAGTGGCTCTCCACCAGTAAGTCTAACTTTTTTAATACCCAAATCGATAGAAGCCTTAACAAACTTAAACATCTCTTCAAAAGAGAGTAGATTCTCTCTTGGAACCCATGAAAATGGCTTTTCAGGCATACAATATTGACATCTAAAATTACATCTTTGAGTTACAGAGATTCTTAAATAATCTACTTTTCTTCCATATCCATCTATCAGCATAATTATCCTTTATTTAGCACATTTCATAGGTCTTATTTCATATTCTTTATTTAAGGTATGGTTTTAAAACCTCTGGTATATCTATAGTTCCATCTTCATTTTGATAGTTTTCCATAATAGCTATCAAAGTTCTTCCAACTGCTAAGCTAGATCCATTTAGTGTATGAACCAAATCATTTTTTTTACCATTTTTATATCTTATTTTAGATCTTCTTGCTTGAAAATCCATAGTATTTGATATAGAGCTTATCTCTCTATATCTGTTTTGCCCTGGAAGCCAAACTTCCAAATCTATAGTTTTTGCTGCACCAAATCCAAGATCTCCACCACAAAGCATCACTTTTTGGTGAGCTAACCCCAAAGATGTAAGCAAATCACTTGCACAAGTAACCATTTGATTAAAAATATCTTCACTCTCTTGTGGTTTTGTTATAGCAACTAACTCAATTTTATCAAACTGATGTTGTCTTATCATACCTCTTGTATCTCTTCCTGCACTTCCTGCTTCTTTTCTAAAACAAGGTGTATATGCTGTAAGTTTCAAAGGAAGTTCATCAGCTTTTAATATCTCATCACGATATAAATTGGTAAGACTAACCTCTGATGTTGGGATAAGATATAGATCTTCATCTTCTATTTTAAATAAATCATCAGCAAACTTTGGAAGTTGCCCAGTTCCTAAAAGTGAAGCACTATTTGCTAAAACTGGTAAATTCCACTCTACAAATCCTCTAGCACTGTTAAAATCTAACATATAGTTAATCAAAGCTCTCTCCAGCTTAGCAGCCACTCCACTTAAAGCTGTAAATCTACTCTTTGCTAGTTTTACCCCTCTTTCAAAATCAAGCCAATTATTAAGCTCACCTAGTTCAAAATGCTCTTTTGGAGTAAAACTAAACTCTTTTGGACTTAGGATTTTTTCTAAAACTATATTATCATTTTCATCTTTACCTTCTGGAACCTCATCTAAAGGAAGATTTGGTATATCATATAGCTTAGTTTCAAGTTCTTCTTCTAAGACTCTAACCTCATTTTCAAGCTCTTGTCTTAAACTTTTGATTTTATCTATTTTTTCTTTTAACTCTTTGATATCAAGGTTTTGTTGCTTATATACACCAAATTGTGATGAAAGAGAGTTTTGTTCAGCTTGAAGCTCTTCTAAAGAGATTCTTTTTATTTTTGTACTTTGAGCAAACTCTTTTAAAAGTTCCAAAGTTTGGCTATCAACACCCTTTTTTGCCAATTTGTGTGCTACACTATCAAAATCTTTTTGTAACAGTTTAATATCTATCATTTTATTCCACCATTTTCTTATTAGATTTTGTATATTAGCAAAAATTAGATAAAATATGGTTTGACTAAGATCAAGTGATATTTTGTATAATTATTTTTTATTCAAATTAGTTATAATTAAGAACAGATTAAGTCAATAATAAATACAATACTATTTACATAAATGAGGTATTTATGAATAAAAAGTGGATGAATAAAACCTCAAAAAACAATAAAGGATATCGAGTGTTTAGTAGTATTTCTAAATTTATAACATCTAAGATAGCATATAAAATAGTTTTTGCTATGTTTATACTTATCAGTATTAGTAGTTTAAGTGTTATTTTTATGACAATTCATAAAGTTGAGCAAACATCTATAGAAAGTACCTCAGAAAACCTGCATATGTTAAATAGTGCAATTTTTCAAAGCTTAAGAAATGCTATGAACACTGGAGATCCAGAGATTATTCACAAAGCTAGAGCTGATGCTTCTACAATCCCTGGTGTATATAACCTAATAGTTGCTCAATCTCAAGAGCTTATAGATTTATATGAAACAGGTGAAACATATACAAAAGATAAAGATGTCTTAAGAGTTATGAAAAGCCAAAAAGAAGAAGTTATTGAGTATTCAGATAATACTCATCTACTTAGAATGATAAAACCTTTGATAGCAGATAATGAGTGTCTTATGTGCCATGCCAACCAAAACCAAGGTGATACTATAGGAGTTTTGGATCTTACATTTTCTCTAAAAGGCTCAGATGACAAAAGAAATCAAGTAGCTCTTAGTATATTTATAACTTCTACTATTTTGGGTTGGGTTACTATAGGACTAGTATTTTTAGCTATTACAAGAGCAACTAAACCAATAGATAATCTCAAAAATGGATTTAACAACCTAATCTCTTCAAGTAGTAGTGATATTAAACTACCTATTACATCAAATGATGAAATCGGTGAAGTAACTACACTATTTAACCAATATATGGACAAAGTCCAAGCAGGACTTGCTCAAGATAAGATTGTTATAGAAGAGGCTAGTGATGTATTACAAAAATGTGCAAATGGATTTTTTGTATATGATGTTAAATCAACTGCATCCAATCCATATGTAGAAGAGCTTAAAACAAAACTAAATATTATGATTAAAGATACATATACAACACTCAATAAAATAAACTATGCACTTAAACAATATAGTGAATCAAAATTTGATTACAAACTTGATGATCATGGTATATATGGTGATTTAGGAAGTGTTACAAATGCAATTAAGCTTGTAGGAAATAATACTAGTGAACTTTTAGCTATGGTATTAAATGCAGGTAATAGTTTAAATGAAAATACTCATAATCTATCTATTAACTCATCAAACCTATCAACATCATCAAACTCTCAAGCAGCCTCACTAGAGCAAACAGCAGCAGCTATTGAAGAGATTACAGCAAATATCAAAAATACTGCACAAAATACTATAGCTATGGCATCGTTGGCAAAAGAGGTAAATGAAGCAGCTTCTGAAGGGCTAAAATTGGCAAATATTACAACTTCATCAATGGATGAAATAAACAAACAAGTAGTAGCCATCAACGAAGCTATAGAAGTTATAGATCAAATAGCATTTCAAACCAATATTCTTTCTCTTAATGCCGCAGTTGAAGCAGCAACAGCAGGTGAAGCAGGTAAAGGCTTTGCAGTAGTTGCTGGAGAGGTACGAAATCTAGCAGCAAGAAGTGCAGAAGCTGCAAAAGAGATCAAAGATTTAGTAGAAAATGCTAGTAAAAAAGCAAATGAAGGTAAATCTATATCAGAAAATATGATAACAGGATATAATAACCTAAATAGTAAAATAGACTCAACTATCAATATTATAAACAATGTAACAGACTCAACAAAAGAGCAAGAACTAGCTATGAGACAAATAAGTGATGCAGTTAATAGCCTAGATAGTGCAACACAACAAAATGCAAGTGTAGCAACTGATATATCAAATATGTCAAGTCAAATAGCAGTTTTATCTGATAGCTTGGTAAATACTGCTTCAAGAGCTAGTTTTATAAGTGATGCTATGGATAGTGTATGTGATATAGATTTAGTTTATGATACAGCAAAAATCAAAGTTGATCTTTTAGCTTTAAAAGATGAAGTTTTTACAAACTTAGGTAGTTACAAATCATATAAAGTAGAGCATTCACACAATGTAGATCTATTTGTTGATAAAATAGTAGATAATTTTGGGATATCTCAAGAAGTAGCTACTCAAATCAAAAATAAAAACAAAGTTTATATAGAAAATTTACAAGAGTTTATTGTAGCTAATGCAAATAAAAAACCAAATAGTGAGCTTCAAAATAGAGCAAAAGCTATAGAAGAGTCTTTGGTATCAATCTTTGAACTTCTTAATAAACTTAAGACGCAATCATGTTCTATAAATCAATAGAGGACCTATTTTATGTTATATGAAAATATCAAAGATTTAAATATTTTATATATAGAAGATGATAGTATCATAGCTGAAAACTTTACAAATATACTAACAAGACTCAAAGCAAAAGTAACTCTTGTTAGTAACTATAAAGATGCAACAAAACAGTTTGATATAGGAAATAGTAGTTTTGATATTATTATAACTGATGTAAGATTATCAAGTGGTACAAATACAGGTCTTGATTTTGCTAGATTTGTAAGGGCCTTTGATAAAAATGTAACAATTATAGTAACATCAGCTTATGATAAAACAGATTATCTTTTAGATGCTATTGATTGTAATGTTAATAAATACTTTATAAAACCCTTTAAAGAGGTACATTTTTTTGAATATCTAGATAGTATAGGCGAGAGTATCAAAAAAACAAAAAATGCTCCAACGAATAATAACTCTTTTGAAACTAAAAAAGTATCTTCTAAATCTGAAAATATATCTTTAGCTGATGGTTTTATCTATTCTTATAAAACAAAAACTATCAACAAAGATAATGAAGAGATAGCTCTTACAGCTCAAGAGATTACTTTAATAGAGTTACTTATACTAAATAAAGGTAAGATTGTTGAATATGAAGATATTTTTGATCACTTTAAACAAAGAGGAAATAAACAGTTAAAAATAGACACCCTAAGAACTGTTACTAAAAATATTCGTAAAAAAACCTCATCTTCACTAATAGCAACTCTATCAAATATTGGATATAAAATCTCCTAAAATAGGAAGTAATAATTTACTTCCTATAAAACCTATCTATACTTAGTCAATAAGATATCTTTTTGTAAGCCCGTGATACTCTTCTATTCTTCTATCTCTTAAAAACGGCCATATTCTTCTAACATCTGTTGTTCTTTGTTTATCTATATCAACTATATATACCTTTTCATCTTCACTATTAGCCTGAAGTAAAAACTCCCCTTGAGGTCCACAAACAAAAGAGTTCCCCCAAAATCTAGTTCCATCAAGTACACCGCTACAATCTTTTTCAAAACCTACACGATTAACTGATATAACAGGTAATCCATTTGCTATAGCATGAGATCTTTGGATAGTAATCCATGAATCTAGTTGTCTTTGTTTTTCTGCTTCATCATCACCATCAAACCACCCTATTGCAGTAGGATAAATAAGTATTTGTGCCCCTCTTAAAGTCATAAGCCTTGCAGCTTCAGGGTACCACTGATCCCAACATATAAGCACTCCAAGTCTTCCTATACTAGTATCTATTGGCTCAAATCCCATATCCCCAGGGGTAAAATAAAACTTTTCATAAAAGCCAGGATCATCAGGGATATGCATCTTTCTATATTTACCAGCAATAGTTCCATCAGCATCAAAAACCACCGCGGTATTATGATATAGCCCAGCAGCTCTATCTTCAAATAAAGATGTTACCAAAACCACATTATGCTCTTTGGCTACTTGTGACCAAAACGCTACATCACTATCAAAACTATCAGCATATGAGCAAAAATCAGTGTTTTCACTTTTACAAAAATACTCTGTTTGGTGTATCTCTTGTAGTACTACTAGTTTTGCACCTTTATTGGAAGCCTCTTTTATCATCTCTACACTTTTAGCTATGGTTGCTTCTTTAGTGCCATGATATTTTTGTTGGATTAGAGCTGTTTTTAGAATATTATTTTCTTTTTTCATTTAATCTTACTCCTTTTGGGTATTGCATAGTACAACAGTGCAAACTTCCATGTTGTCTTATTATTTTGGAACAATCTATTCCTATAATATCATATTTTGGCAAAAGTTTTTTAAAAAGTTCTAAAGCTTTTTCGTCATTTTTATCTTGATAAATAGGTACTAAAACTGCACCATTTATAAATAAAAAATTTGCATAACTAGCAGGAAGTCTCTCATCATCATAATATTTTGCCTCTATCCAAGGCAAGGCATAGCTTTGAAATGGTAATTTTTTGATCTCCTCTTCCATAAGCTTTAGAGGTTTATAGTGAATATCATCTTTATCATCACATGTTTGATAAACAATAGTATTCTTATCTACAAATCTAGCCAACATATCTATATGTGAGTCTGTATCATCACCTTCTAGGTAACCATTTTCTATCCAAATAAGCTCTTTTATACCAAGATCATCTTTTAGTTTTGCTGTGATTTGCTCTTTTGTAAAGCTTGGGTTTCTATTTTTTTCAAGCAAACATTCACTTGTAGTAAGAACTACTCCATCTCCGTTACTATCGATACTACCACCTTCAAGCACAAAATCATAGCTTCTTAGATCACAAAATAGCTCTTTTGTGATTTGATTATCTAGTGAGGCATCAAACTTATTTCCCCAACCATTAAATATATAATCAAGTACCTCTATTTTATCACCATTAAGTATAGTAATGCCACCAAAATCTCTACACCAAGTATCATTTGAAGCTACCTTTTTTAGGATAATATTCTCTTTATTTTTAATATTTTGAATACTCTTTTCTTCCATATAGCATACAATACAAGGCTGATATTTAGCTATACTTTGAGCTATCTCTTCAAAAACAGGTAAAACCTCATCAAGATACTCACTCCAGTCACTTTGTGAGTGAGGAAACATAAGTTGAACAAACTCTTGGGTCTCCCATTCAGCTATCAATCTTTTATTAAACGATTTTTGTTCCAAGCTTTTCTCCACCTAAGATATGAAAATGAATATGAGGAACCTCTTGAGCACTATCATACCCACTATTTGTAATAAGTCTATAACCGCTCTCTTTTATATTAAGCTCTTTTACTACTTCTTGCATAAAAGAAGAAAATTGACACATAAGCTTAGCTGGAATTTCATTGAAATCTTTATAATGAGCCTTAGGAATAGCTAAAGCATGTACCTTTGTTTGAGGGTTTATATCATAAAAAGCTATAAAGTTATCATCTTCTAAAATCTTTTTTGAGGGTATTTCACCTTTACTTATTTTGCAAAAAATACACATAAATATCCTTTATTGTTTATTCATTTAATACTACTATTATAACCAAACTATAATAAAAACTTAGATACAATGCCATAATTTTAAGCAGTCTATAATAGCTGTGTAGTATTGGAGAAGCTAAATTGCAAGAATGGTTAGATAAAATATATAAAACTACAAATATTGTAGAAATAGAGAATATTAGAGTAGATTTATTTGGTAAAAAGGGAGCTTTAACCTTAGAATTTGCTAGACTTAAAGATATTCCAAATGAAGAAAAAAAAGCATTTGCACAAAACCTCAATGAACAAAAAGAGGTTTTCACAAAGGCTATAGAGTTTAAAAAAAATGAACTAGAGAGTCTTAAACTAGAGCAAACTTTACAAAAAGAGAAAATCGATGTTACAAGATTTAACTCAAGTTCTTCACAAATAGGAGCTTATCATCCTGTAGCATATACTATGAATAGAATAATTAAATATTTCCAAAATCTAAATTTTGCTGTTGAAATAGGACCTATGGTAGAAGATGATTTTCATAACTTTGAAGCACTAAACCTTCCAAAATATCACCCAGCTAGAGATATGCAAGATACTTTTTATTGTAAAGATTTTATGCTTCTTAGAACTCATACAAGCCCTGTTCAAATAAGAACTATGAAAGAGCAAAAGCCACCTATTAGAATGATAGCCCCTGGAAGAGTATTTAGAAGAGATTTTGACCTTACACATACACCAATGTTCAATCAAATAGAAGGACTAGTAGTTGATAGTAGCGATAAAATCTCATTTGCAAACTTAAAATATATATTAATAGAGTTTTTAAAATATATGTTTGGAGATGTAGAAGTTAGATTTAGACCTAGTTTCTTTCCTTTTACAGAACCAAGTGCTGAAGTTGATATAAGCTGTATTTTTTGTAAAGGCAAAGGGTGTAGAGTATGTTCGCACACTGGTTGGCTTGAAGTTTTAGGGTGTGGAATAGTAGATGAAAATGTTTTCAAAGCTGTTGGCTATGAAGATGTAAGTGGATATGCTTTTGGTTTGGGTGTAGAGAGATTTGCTATGCTTATACACCAAATAGGGGATTTGAGATCTTTATTTGAGAGTGATTTGAGATTATTAGGACAGTTTAAATGATAGTTACAAAAGAGTGGTTAAATGAATTTATAAATATCAAAGATATTTCAACTGATGAGTTATGTAAAACTCTTACATCTATTGGTTTAGAAATTGGTGGAGTTACTTCTTATAGTATGCCAGATTTTACAGTAGTAGGTAAGGTGTTGTCTTGTATAAAACATCCAGATGCTGATAAACTTAGTATTTGTGAGGTAGATGTTGGAGATAAAACTCTTCAAATAGTATGTGGTGCTAGTAATGTAAGAGCTGATTTATATGTAGCTGTTGCTTTGGTTGGTGCAAAAATAGGAGATCTTACTATAAAAGATGCCAAACTTCGTGGAGTAGCTAGTAGTGGGATGATCTGCTCTTCTACTGAACTTGGTTTACCAAAACTAAACGATGGTATTATAGAGCTTGACAACTCTTTAGGTGAGTTAGTAGCTGGTATGTCTTTAGGTGAAATAAAAGCTTTTAATGATGATGTTATTGAAATAGATCTTACTCCAAATAGAGGAGATTGTCTAAGTATTTATGGAATAGCTAGAGAGCTTAGTGCTTATTATAACCTTCCTATTATACAAAAAGAGCTAAATATCAACGAACATGAACAAAGTATAGGACAAACTATAGATATAAATTGTGATCCTAAAATAGAGTCTTCGTTAATCTACAAAGTAGCTGATATTAGTAATTTTTCTCTTCCTATTTTACATAAGCTAAGACTTGCTTTAGTTGAGGAGTATATTGGTGATTTATTAGTAGATACTTTTAATTATGCTACTTATGAAAGTGGTGTAATTTTAAACTTTTATGATATAGAAAACTCTATTCAAGATGAACATAATATCTACCTATTTAACCTTAAAAAAGATAGTAATAACCTTGATGCAATCTACTCAAAAGAGCTTCTTTCAACAATAAGTATAAATAAAGGTACACAAAAAGTAAACTCATCAAAAATACTAATAGAGGCTAGTTATAATAACCCAGACAAACTATCAAAGCAAGTTTTTGAAAATAAAATCAAAACAGATAAAGATCCTTACTATAGAACCTCAAGAGGAAGTGAGCCAGATATTACATATGGTATAAATAATATTATTATGCTATTATCAAACAACCACGCCCAAATCTACAAAGGAACTGAAAGTTTTTTAAATGAGCCTACTAAAATCTTTTTGGATGTCAATCCTATCAAAATAAGCTCTATTATAGGACAAGAAATTTCCAAGCCTCAAATAGAAAAGATTTTAAAATCTCTTGGTTTTTTCCTAAAAGATACCTCATCAAATATTATAAATATTACAGTACCTGCTTTTAGACATGATATTAGTAATATAGCTGATATAACTGAAGAGGTTTTAAGGATTATTGGTATTGATAACATAGAGGCTAAAGCCCTTCAAATAAAAGAGATCAATAGAAATAATTCTACTTCAGTAGCTTTAAATAAACTAAACTATATTAGATCAAGAGCTGTTGCAAATGGATTTTTTGAAACAATTACATATATATTTGCTCAAAGAGATCTACTTCAAAAATATGGTTTTAGTGTAGTTGATGAAAATCTTGATGTCTTAAATCCTATATCACATGAACTAAATACTTTTAGAACAACTATGGCACTAAACCTAGTTCTTGCTGCTTCACACAATGTAAAAAATGGCTTTGATAGAGTACCTTTATTTGAAGTTGGCTCTATTTTTGATAAAACTAGAGCAGAATTTGATAAGTTTTGTTTATTATACAGTGGTAAAAAAGAGACTGATTCTTTTGAAAATCATGGTAAACCATCAAATATGACTTTTTTTGAATTTGCTGATAAACTTTCATCTATAGTTGGAGATTTTGAGCTAATAGAATCAACACCTTCACATAAATTTGCTCATCCATATCAATATGCAAATATTATAATAAACAATAAAAATGTTGGTGAAATCTATAAACTTCATCCATTAGTAGCAAAAGAGTTTGATTTAGAAGATACATTTATTGCTGAACTTGATTATTTAACAATTTTATCAGATGAGCTTAAAACTGCATCATCAATCTCTAAATTTCAAGCAAGTTTTAGAGATTTAAGCCTTATTGCTCCAAAATCTATGCAATACAAACAGATAAAAGAGCTTATTTTAGCTCTAAATATCAAAGAATTAATAGATTTTAACTTAGTTGATATCTATAGCGATGAAAAATTGGGAGAATATGAGAGTTTAACACTAAGATTTAAAATCCAATCTTTAGAAAAAACAATGTCAGAAGAGGAGATTAGCTCTATTATAGATAGAGTTTTATTAACGTTAAACGAAAAACTTAATATTGGACTTAGATAATGAAAACATACAACGTTTCAAAACTAAAAAAGCCTTTTAATATCACTATTAGTGATATTGCAAGTGATAAATCTATCTCACATAGATGTGCTATGTTTACTCTTTTGAGTGATAAACCAAGTCATATAAAAAACTATCTTTTAGCAGAAGATACATTAAATACTTTAAATATTGTCAAAAGTTTTGGTGTTGAAGTAGAAGAGCTAAATAAAGGTGAGTTTATCTTAAAACCAAAAGCACAACCACAAGAACCAAATGATGTGCTTGATTGTGGTAATAGTGGTACAGCTATGAGGCTTTTTTGTGGACTTCTTAGTGCTTTTGATGGATCTTTTGTGCTTACGGGAGATAAATACCTAAGAAGTAGACCAATGGCTAGAGTTACAAAACCACTTATTAGTATAGGTGCCAAGATAGATGGTGTAGAAAATGGAAACAAAGCCCCACTTCATATAAGAGGAGGTTCACTAAAATCATTTAGATACCACTCTCCTATAGATTCTGCTCAAGTTAAATCAGCTCTTATTTTAGCAGCACTAAAAGCTGATGATATATGTTATTATAAAGAAGATAAACTAAGCCGTGATCATACAGAAAGAATGCTTCATGGTATGGGAGCAACTATACATACAAATAATGATGGATATATAGAGATTCATCCTCTTAAATCTCCCTTAAAACCTCTAAATCTTATGGTTCCAGCAGATCCATCAAGTGGATTTTTCTTTGCTGTAGCAGCTGCAATTGTACCAGATTCTAAAGTTGTATTAAAAAACATCTCACTCAATGAAACAAGAATAGAAGCTTATAAGATTTTAGCAAAGATGGGAGCAAAAGTTGAGTTTATAGAGCATTCAAATGAATTTGAACCAATAGGTGATATAATAGTCTCTTATAAAGAGCTAAAAGCTGTTAAAGTCTTTGAAAATATCGCTTGGCTTATAGATGAACTACCAGCTCTTGCTATTGCTATGGCAGTAGCAAATGGTACAAGTATAGTCAAAAATGCTAAAGAACTTCGTGTAAAAGAATCAGATAGAATAACAGCTGTTATATCAAACTTACAAAAATGTGGTATACTATGCAAAGAATTTGAAGATGGATATGAGATAGTTGGAAGCACTTTACAAGGTGCATCAATAGATAGTTTTGGAGATCATAGAATAGCTATGAGTTTTGCTATTGCTGGACTTTTGGCTGATATGACTATATCTGATTGGGAGTGTATTCAAGCCTCTTTTCCAAATTTTGAACAACTTTTAGGAGATTTAGCATAGTATGAAAATAGAACTAGCATCAAGTTATGGATTTTGTTTTGGAGTAAAAAGAGCTATAGAAATAGCAAGTCTTCATAATAACTCTTTTACTATGGGACCACTTATTCACAACCAAAAAGAGATAGATAGACTAAAAGCTCATCACAATGTTGGGCTATATGAAGATATAAAGAGTGTTCAAAGTGGTGATACAGTTATTATAAGAACTCATGGTATCCCAAAAGATGAACTCCAAACACTAAAAAACAAAGATGCAAAAGTTATCAATGCAACATGTCCATTTGTAACTACTCCACAAAATATAGTAAAAAGAATGTCAAATGAAAACTATAGTATAGTAATCTTTGGAGATAGCTCTCATCCTGAAGTCAAAGGAGTAAAAAGCTATGGTGAAGATGTATATGTAGTTCTTGATCCTAGTGAAGTTAAAGATATTAAATTCAAATATGACAAAATAGCAACAGTTGCCCAAACTACTAGAAAAAAAGAGGAGTATTTACAAATAGTAAAAGAGTTAATGCTTTACAATAAAGAAGTAAGAGTCTTTAATACCATCTGTGATGCAACATTTGAAAACCAAGCAGCAGCCAAAGATCTATCAGAAAAAGCTGATGTTATGTTAGTAATTGGTGGTAAAAATTCTTCAAATACAAAACAACTCTTTAGTATATGTAAAACAAACTGCGATGATAGTTATCTAATAGAAGATGAACAAGAAATAGATCTAGATTGGTTTAAAAATAAACAACTTTGTGGTATTACAGCTGGAGCTAGTACACCTGATTGGGTAATACAAAAGTGTATAAATAAACTCCAAAACCTCCAATAAACCTAAACTTTATAATAACTACTCTTTATTTTCAATATAATTAAAAACAATTACTTAATTTGAATTAAGAATATTTTTGGTATAATATTAGCCACATAAACTAAACACGGTAAAAAAAGGGTAAAAAATGGGTATCGATAGATTAAATATTGAGCAAGAATCAGAATTTCAAGAAATGTCTTTTGAGCAAATGCTCAATGAATCTTTTGAGAACAGCGAAAATAGTGCAATAATAGATGGAGTTATTGTTGATATAAACGATAGCATAGTGCTAATAGATGTTGGTCAAAAAATAGAGGGTATTTTAAATGTCAATGAAATCAAAGATAGTGATGGAAACTTGATGTTTAAAATTGGTGATACAATCAAAGTTATGATTATGGGAACAAAAGGTGAAAGACCTTCAATCTCATATAAAAATGTTTTACAAAGAGAAAAATTTGATGAATTTGTAGAAAAATATGGTGAAGACTTTGAAGAGTTGATAATAGAGGGTAAAATAGTAGAAGCTAAAAAAAGAGGTGGCTTTAGCGTCGTTGATAAAGATGGCTTAGAATATTTTCTACCTATGGCTCAAAGCTATATGAAACCTCAAGGAGCAATTGGCAAAAAAATCAAAGCTAAGGTTCTAAAAATAAATAAAAATCAAAACTCTATTATTATATCAAGAAAAAAACTAATAGAAGAGAACAAAAAAGATAAAGAAGAAAAAATCTCTGCAATTATAGATGCAAATAGTACATTAAATGGTATTGTTAAAAAAATAACAAGCTATGGTATGTTTGTAGAAGTAAATGGCATAGATGGACTTGTAAACTACAATGAAATCAGTTACAAAGGTCCTGTTAATCCTGCAAACTACTATAAAGAGGGTGATGAAGTAAGTGTAAAAGTTCTAAACTATGATAAAGATAAACAACACCTATCATTATCAGTAAAAGCTGCTCTTCCTGATCCTTGGAAAGAGATCAAAGATGAGCTAGATGTAGGAGATGCTATTACTGTAACAGTAAGCAACTTTGAAAGTTATGGAGCTTTTGTTGATCTTGGTAATGATATAGAAGGATTGCTTCATGTTTCAGAAATAAGCTGGAATAAAAACCTAAAAAACCCAAAAGATTTACTAAATATTGGTGATGAGATAAATGTAGAAGTAATAGAACTTGATACAGATAAAAGAAAATTAAGAGTAAGTTTAAAAAATCTACAAGAAAAACCTTTTTCAAAATTTACAAAAGAGTTTAAAGTTGGTGATATAGTTGAAGGAAAAGTTGCAACTTTAACTGATTTTGGAGCATTTGTTACTATTGGTGAAATAGATGCACTTTTACACAATGAAGAGGCTAGTTGGGATAATAGCGTAAAATGTAAATCTACATTTAAAAAAGGTGATGCTATAAAAGCAAAAATCATCAAAATAGATACAGATAAAGAAAATGTTTCTATCTCTATAAAAGAGACTATAGATTCACCAACAGCAGAGTTTGCTAAAAAACACGCTATAAATGATATCGTAAAAGCTCCTATAAAAGATATAAAAGATTTTGGTATTTTCGTAATCTTAGAAAATGGTATAGATGGGCTTATAAGAAGTGAAGATTTAGGAACTCTAAAACCTGAAGAGTTAGCAATATCAGATGAGATTGAAGCTGCTATTATCAATATCGATACAAAAAGAAATAGAGTTAGACTATCTGCTAGAAAAGTAGAGTCTTTAAAACAAAGAGAAGCTCTAAAATCAATCAATGATGATTCTGGTATGACATTGGGTGATCTTATAAAAGATCAATTTGGCCAAAACTAGGAGAGATTATGTTATATACTATTGTAGTTTGTGATCATATTCATCAAAAAGGCTTAAAAATTCTGCAAAATCATAGTCAAATCAACTATGTATTTGCAGCAGATGTTGATAAAACTTCACTATTAGATGTTATAAAAGATGCTGATGTTTGTGTAACTAGAAGTTCAACAGATATTGATACTAAATTTTTAGATGCGGCAAAAAACCTAAAAGCAGTTGTTAGAGCTGGAGTTGGTGTAGATAATGTTGATATCAATGAGTGTAGTAAAAGAGGTGTTATAGCTATGAATGTTCCAACTGCAAACACGATAGCAGCAGTTGAGCTTACTATGGCACATCTTCTTTCTTGTGTAAGAAAATTCCCTTATGCACATAACCAACTAAAAAATGATAGAATCTGGAAAAGAGAAGATTGGTATGGAACTGAACTTTTTGGTAAAAAACTAGGTGTTATTGGGTTTGGAAATATTGGAAGTAGAGTAGGAACAAGAGCAAAAGCTTTTGGTATGGATCTAGTTGT
>JAAYJJ010000048.1 GCA_012522985.1 Aliarcobacter butzleri | reverse complement strand
TCAACACTTTCAAAAATCTCTTTGATCTCTTCTTTATTTGAATTAACTGATGGAAATTCACACTCCATAAATACTCCTTTTTATAAAATAAAATACAACCATGATAAAATAAAAATAGGTGACAATAGCCCTATAATAGTACCTATGATTAAAAAATCACCAGAAGTTAGCCTTCCACTTGAGTACATTATAGCATTTGGTGGTGTAGAAATAGGTAAAGCCATAGCCAAAGATGCACTCATTGCTATAGAAATAGCTGCAAATGTTACATAGTTACTATCTAAAGCAATACTTAAAGCTATAATTACTGGCAACATAATATTTGCTGCAGCTGTATTGCTCATAAAGTTTGATAATACAACAACCAAATAACCAAAACCTACAACCAATAAAAATATAGAGTCCAAGCCCTCTGGTAAAAGTGTAGCAAACCACTGATCAAGTCCTGTTTTTTGTACTCCAAAACCTAGAGTTAAACCACCTATTATAAGAATAATAACATCCCAATTAATAGAGTTTATATCTTTTGTATCTATTATCCCAAAAAGTGTAAAAGCAACTATTGGAATAAAAGAGATAATAGTTGTAGGGATATGGTGTAATGGCTCACTAATCCATAAAAGAACTGTTACGAAAAAGCCTATAATAACTATAGTTTTTTTCCAGCTAGGAAGGGAGGGAACCTCATCAAACCTAGCAGTTGAATCATCATAATGATCAATATGTTGTAAATCTTTGAAACTAATATAATCTTGATTTGATGGATAGAGTTTATATAAAATATATTTAGCACTTAAAGCTATCACTATAGCAGGGGGCAAAGCAAACATCATCCACTCTACAAAGTTGGGTGCTTTATCTCCTAGCATACCTACAGCTATTGCATTTGGTGGTGTACCTATAATAGTACCCATACCACCTATATTTGCTGCTATTACTACACCTAGTAACAATGCCTTTTGATATGGGTTATCATCGTTTATATATTTTAAAATAGGAAATAGTACTGTTAGCATCATAGCAGTTGTTGCAGTGTTTGATACAAACATTGATAAACAAAATGTTATAGCCATAAGTCCTGTTAAAATGCTTTGTGGCTTGTTTCCAACATAAAAAAGAACCTTTTTAGCTAACCATAAATCTAGCTTAGTTTTTGATGCAGCACTTGCCATAATAAAACCAGCTAAAAAAAGAAAAATCAAAGGATTTGACCATGAAAGTAGATACTCTTCCCATACTTTGGACTTACTATCAAAGCTAGTATCAAAAAAACCAAGCAATACTATCTCTAAGCCTATAATAAGCAGTGAAACACTAAAAGCAGGTATTGCCTCACTTATCCAAAGTCCTGCACCAAATAGCAAAACAAATAACATCATTCTTGCTATTTCACTCAAGCCTTGATACTCTGGATAAAAAGCAACAATCAAAGCCAAAAACAAAGAGAGTACAAATTTGATTATAGATAAAGAGAGTGAAAACCCTACTTTATCAAAAAAAACTCTTATATCACTTCTACCATCAGTCATTAAAAGCTCAAAATCACTCTATATTTGAATAAACAGCTTGAACATCATCATCATCTTCTAATCTATCTATAATTTTTTCTATCTCTTGCATCTGTTCTTCATTTAGTTCTATTGGTTGAGTCGGTATTCTTTGTAGTGATGATTTACTAACCTCTAAACCAACCGCCTCGATAGCTTCTGATAAATTTCCAAACTCTGTATAATCCCCATAGATATATATAGTATCACCTTCTAAGCTAAGCTCTTCAAGTCCAGAGTCTATCAACGTAAGTTCTAGCTCTTCAAGATCTATATCATCTTTTTTAGGAAGCTCAAAGACTGCTTTTCTAGAAAACATAAACTCCAAAGAACCATTTGGTACTACAGTTCCGCCACCTTTTGATAAACAAAGCTTTACATTTGCTATAGTTCTTGTCGGATTATCTGTAGCACACTCAATAAAAAGCAACACTCCATAAGGTGCTTTACCTTCATAACTAATCTCTTTGATATCTTGTGCATCTTTTCCACTAGCTCTTTTGATAGCCGCTTCTATATTGTTGTTTGGCATATTTTGTGCTTTTGCATTTGCTATAGCAACTCTTAGCTTTGAGTTCATCTCAGGATCAGGAATACCCTGTTTTGCTGCAACTGTTATAGCTTTTGCAAGTTTTGGGAAAACTTTTGACATCTTATCCCATCTTGCCTCTTTAGAAGCCCTTCTATATTCAAATGCTCTTCCCATAATAAAATCCTTAATACCTTAAAATTGTGATTATATTGTATCTAAAAGTTGTTTTAGCTATGATAAAAGTGATATTCTCTTATCATAGCTTGAGTTTTAAAGCTCTATTATCTTCCAAGGAAGTCCTTGAATCATAAGCTCATCCATAAAAGGTTTTGCCTCAAACTCTTCTATATTATAAACTCCATCTCTATCCCATGTTTTGTTATATAATAGTTTTGCTCCTATCACAGCAGGAACTCCCGTAGTATAGCTTACACACTGAGCACATACTTCTTTGTATGCTTCTTGGTGATCGCAAATATTGTAGATGTAGATTTTTTTCTTTTTACCATCTTTAATACCTTCCATAACACAACCTATATTTGTAACACCTTTTGTTCTAGGTCCCAAAGACGCAGGATCTGGTAAAAGAGTTTTCAAAAACTCAATAGGAATTATCTCTACACCATTGTGCATAACTGGTTTAATTCCTAGCATTCCAACATTTTGTAAGCAGTTCATATGCTGGATATAACTATCACCAAATGTCATAAAAAATCTTATTCTTTTTAGGCCTTTAATATTTTTTGAAAGGCTCTCTAGCTCTTCATGATATAAAAGATAGCTTGGCTTTACCCCTACTTCTGGATAATCCCAATCAACTCTTATCTCTAAAGGTTTTGTCTCTATCCATTTGCCATCTTCCCAATATCTACCATTTGCACTTACTTCTCTTAGGTTGATTTCTGGGTTGAAATTTGTAGCAAAAGCATATCCATGATCTCCTGCATTACAATCCATAATATCAATATAGTGTATCTCATCAAATAGATTTTGCTGTGCATATGCACAAAAAACACCAGTCACACCTGGGTCAAATCCACTTCCTAAAAGTGCTGTTATACCTGCATCTTTGAAGTTATTATCTCTTGCCCACTGCTCTTTATACTCAAATTTTGCTTCATCTGGATGTTCATAATTTGCAGTATCAAGGTAGTCTATCTTACAAGCACTACATGCATCCATAATAGTTAGATCTTGATAAGGTAATGCCACATTTATAACAACTCTAGGTTTAATCTGCTCAAAAAGCTTAACTAGCTCTTCTACACTATCAGCATCAACACTATATGTATCTATAGTAATTCCTTGTCTATCTAAAATCTCTTTTGCTATTTGGTCACATTTGCTTTTTGTTCTACTTGCAAGTGATACATGTTCAAATGTATCTAAGTTCATAGCACACTTATGTGCTACTAC
The DNA here is from genome assembly GCA_012522985.1 of Aliarcobacter butzleri. Taxonomy (GTDB): domain Bacteria; phylum Campylobacterota; class Campylobacteria; order Campylobacterales; family Arcobacteraceae; genus UBA6211. The sequence continues at coordinate 2,639 of JAAYJJ010000048.1, read as the reverse complement.
TCTTCCTACTCCACCTGCACCAATAATAAGAACACCTTTGTTCATTTCGATCCTTTTTATTTGATATATCTTGCAATTGTATCAAATATATGGTATAATTGCAATTAAACTTGAACTATTTTAAATAGTGTTCTTTTTATTAGTATTGTTCGGGAGTGATTTGGCTTCGATTGGAGTAGCAAGGGTTAGTTGCATGTCGATTTGAATATATCGTAAAACTATTCAACAGTTTTTAAACGCAAACAATACAAATTATACTCCTGCTTACGCTAAAGCTGCGTAAGTTTAACAACTTGGAGGCTGCTATTTGCTAATTCTATCTAGGTAGATGTGCGGCTAAACAAAAGATAGATTTTTCTCTTAGTTGATCGGCTATTAGAAGAAATTTAGATCTTAGCTATGGGGTGTTTTTGGGAATTGTACTACCTTAATAGCGAATTTTAACAATTCCATCTAAACATGTAGACGCTAATTTGAGTTATTTTAAGACACGGGTTCGACCCCCGTCACTTCCACCAATTATAAAATCTTTTTATCATATATATTTTAATACAAAAATCCAAACAACCACAGTAGTATTTTATTATTAAATCCTAATTCTATTCTAAAATAAACTTTATACAGATATTAAAATATATATTATTTATACATATACTCTATTAAACTCTAAAATAGACTTATAAAACTTATGTATCTTTTTATTAGAAATTACTACATCTATATTGGTTTTATTGAAAAATTTTAATAAATGTAGAAAATTATCATCTTCACCAAAATGGTTTTTATATAGTTCTAAAGCTAAGTTTACTTGATTTGATGGTAGAGTTTTAATCTCTATCATATAATAAAGCTTCATATAATCATAGATTTTTTCATATAGACTATCTATTTGAAAATATGTAGATATGATTTTATAAGCTTCCTCAAAAACCCTACTATGAACCATATTTACAAAAAGGTGAAATTCATTTTCTGAAGCTTTTACTACTTCTAAATATTGTGAAGTTTGTTTTAAATATTGTTTTGAATTGGCTAAATGAAATATAAACTTTTTATCATTGGATTCTATGGCTTTATTTAATATAGAAATTATATCTAGTTTTATTTTTAGTTGTTCTGATCTGTTTTTAAAATCAGGAAAATACTTTAAATAACCATATATATCTTTAAAAAGCTTACTATCAACTTCTAATTTAAAAAGTTTGGAGTAAAGTTTTCTACCAATCTCATAAGATTTTTTCCAATGATTTGTATCTTTTAAAAATGGGTGCTTATATGCAAGACTATATGCTGTTTTTAAATCTCTTGATTTTATAGATTTATTAAACTCTATAGCTATATTTTTTTGAGATAAGATAGCCTCATAAGTCTCTTTTTTACTTTGTATAGTTAAAATAGGCTGAGCAATCCTATCTGCTAAATATTGATTGTCTTCACCTATAAAATATACTATTTTTTGTAATAATTTTTCCCAGAGTTTATTTGTCAAAAGTAAAACGGTTTGATTCATATATAAAAATATATTTTCATTTATATAGTCAAAAGACTTTTTATACTCTTTGCTATAAAGAGTCTCTAAAACTGCTTTAAGATTATAGTTTTTATCAAAAAAATAGATTTGATTGTTTTCTAAGACTATGATTATAAGTTTTTCATTTATAAATACTCTTGAAATAGCACTTTCAAAAAAGAAGTTGTAAAGCATATCCAAACTAGATAGTTCAACTAAATAAACTAAACCTTTTTTTGTACCTAACATAACAGTACTATGAGTACTATCTGTATAGCAAGTAGCTATATCTTCAATAGTATATTTTGGGGTTATTATACTATTTTTAACAATATCAAATGAGCAAAAAGAGTATATTCCATTTTTTAACGTAAGGAATATCTTATAATTATCATCATATACAAATCCATCACTAACTACTCCATCAACTCTAAATTCTGCTACTTGGCTATGGTCAAATGTATCAAAAACAAAAATTTGTCCATTTTCATAAGCCATAACAAATAGCTTTGAGTCTAATGAAAAAAAATGTTTAACTAATTTTGAATTCGTATAATTAGAAATACTAAAAATATAATTTTTACTTTGTGCCAAAAATATAAATAGTTTATCATCTTTGTTTTTTATCACAAAATATGAGTGATCTTTTGAAAATCTTATATCTATAATCTCATCTTTTACCACTCTTTTTAAATTTATTGATTTATGGTTGTTTAGATTATAAACAGCTACATTTCCATTTTTTGTAGATATAAGTAGTTCATCATTACTATCAGACATAATTTTTAGAACACTATTTTTATCTATTTGTAACTCTATAGTATTTGTAATAGTAAAATTTCTTAGTTCTATATTGTATAGTTTCATAGAAGAGTCAATAGCCATTGCACTATCTTCATCAATATATCTAAAAAGTACTATTTCATTTGGTATTGATAAAATATTTTTTATTTGAAAAATAGAGTTAAACATAGCATATCTACCAACTTTTATAGTGTTGCTATATTTGAAACAACTAAACTACTTAACATTATGCAAGGAATCGAAGTATTATATTTTTGGTTAAAAAATAAAATTCCATTATTCAAAATATAGTCCTTATAAAGATGTACTTATTCTACTATTATTT
>JAAYJJ010000047.1 GCA_012522985.1 Aliarcobacter butzleri | reverse complement strand
TATAGATTTGAGTTATAAATATTCTACATCCAATCCTGAACTATTTAAGAAATTTTATATATATCTGGGGCTAGGTCTAATAGCCTCTTTTGTGGTTTTTATTCTAATCAAACTTATCTTTCTTAGAAAAAGTGTAGCAATAGATGATTTACACGGCTCAGCTCATTGGGCAACACTTGAAGAGATAAAAAATATGGGGATTATGAATAGTGATAAAGGAGTATATATAGGTGGTTATCAGCATAAAAAAAACTTAAACTACCTAAGGCACAATGGTGCTGAACATGCTATAGTGTTTGCTCCTACTCGTTCTGGTAAGGGTGTTGGTCTTGTTTTGCCAACTTTGCTTAGTTGGGGAGAGTCTGCACTAGTACTAGATATAAAAGGAGAGCTTTATGCATTGACTGCTGGATGGAGAAAACAATATGCAAATAATTATATATTAAAATTTGATCCAACTTGTATAGATGGAAGTAGTGCTAGATTTAATATTTTAGAAGAGATTAGAATCGGTACTGAACATGAAATTCAAGATGTACAAAACATAGCAGTAAATCTTGTGTACAAAGGTGAATCACCATCAGCTAATAATAGCAATCCTAATATTTATTTTAAGAATGAAGCTGTCTCTTTATTTACAGCTATGATACTTTATGCTCTTCATAGTGCTAAAAATGAAAACATAGATTTACCATCTTTAAGTACTCTTTATATGTTTATCAACAATCCATCAAAATCTATACATGAACTATTAGAAGATATGCTAAATGTAGATTATGATTTAAATATCAATATAAAAGAGACTATTCGAAGCATCTCTAGAAGTATGCTAAATAAAGCTACTGCTGAACTTAGTGGAGTTATAGGGAGTGCAAATGAAGCACTAAATCTATACATAGATCCTATTATAGCAAACAATATCTCTACAAGTGACTTTAAAATCACTGATCTTATGAATAAAGATAGACCAGTAACTCTTTATATGGTTATACCACCATCAGACAAAGATAGGCTAAAGCCACTTAATAATCTTATAGTTAATCAGATCTTTAGAACTTTAACTAGAGATAGCTTGAGCTTTGAAAGTGGTATGAGTAAAAAAGGCTATAAACATAGGCTTTTATTTATGGCTGATGAGCTTACTGGTGTTGGAAAACTTAGTGTAATAGAAGAGCAACTAGCTTATATGGCGGGTTATGGTATCAAAGCATATATTATTATACAAGATTTATCGCAACTTCATGCACTTTATGGCAAAGATGAAAGTATTATTTCAAACTGTCATATTAGAGTTGCTTTTGCCCCAAACAAAGTAGAAACGGCTGAAGTGCTATCTAAAATGAGTGGTACAACTACTATTGTTAAAAAGTCAATTACAAGTAGTGGAAATAGAACTGCTGTTCTGCTTGGAAATGTAAGTGAAACTTTACAAGAGGTTCGAAGACCGCTCATAACTGTAGATGAAGTTATGAGATTAGCTCCAGCTAAAAAAGATAAAAATGGAAATATAACAGAGGCTGGTGATATGCTTATTTTTATAGCTGGAGAGTCTCCTATATATGGAAAACAAATACTCTACTTTAAAGATAAAGCATTTTTAGATAGATCAAAAGTACAACTTCCTAGTCGAAGTGATGTAATTATAAATAAAGGATAAATAATGGCAAAAATACATTTTGTATTACAGGGTAAAGGTGGGGTTGGTAAGAGCTTTGTAAGCTCTTTACTATGTCAATATATAATAAGTAAAGAAGAGTCTATAATACCCATAGATACAGATCCAAACAACACAACTCTTTTTAATATCAAAGCACTTAAAACTACATTTTTACAGCTAGTAGATAGTGATGGGAAACTAGATGTCAGAGTTTTTGATAAATTAATGGAATTAATAGATAAAAATGTGGAAATTGATCATTTTGTGATTGATGGTGGTGCAACCACTTTTTTACCCCTTATAGACTATCTAAAAGATAATGATTTTATAAATATGCTACAAGAGATTGGACATGAAGTCTATATACATGTTCCAATCGTAGGTGGTCAAGCTAAAGATGAAACTTTCAATGGTTTACTCCAACTATTAAAC
>JAAYJJ010000046.1 GCA_012522985.1 Aliarcobacter butzleri | reverse complement strand
TAAGTTTCATCATTTATCTCTTTACCATAAAGAATAACATCGCCTTTTGCTTTTATCTCTCCATCTTCGTCTTTTATAAAGTTTTGAGATTCTGTTAGCATTCCACCACTTCCACAAGCTGGGTCATATATAGTCATAATAGGCGGAAGTTTATCTTTAATTGGGTCAAATACAATATGAGTCATAAGCTCTATTACTTCTCTTGGAGTAAAGTGTTCTCCAGCTTCTTCATTGTTATCTTCATTAAATTTTCTGATTAATTCTTCAAACACATATCCCATTCCAAGATTTGTAAGAGGAGGAAGTTTCCTACCATCTGGATCTATATATTCTTTATCTGTAAGATTTATATAGGGACTTGTAAATTTTTCAAGTACATCAAGAAGTACATCTTTATCTGCCATATGCTTGATTTGTGATTTTAGTTTAAATTTTTCAATGATCTCTTGTACATTTTTGCTAAATCCATTTAGGTACTCTATAAAGTTTGCTTCAAGCATTTGTATAGAGTTTGTAGCTGTATCAAAAAGTTTTTGTAGTGTCCAATGGCTAGTGTTATAAAATACATATCCACTTGCATCTTGTAGCCCCATTTCATCAAGTTCTGTAAACTTAGCTTCTTCTATTTGAAATCTCACTTCATCAAGTACAGCCTCTTTTGTTGGTTCAAGAAGTGCATCTAGTCGTCTTAAAACTACCATTGGTAATATTACATCTCTATATTTACCTCTTACATATACATCTCTTAAGCAATCATCTGCGATTGACCAAATAAAACTTACTAATCTATTATGCACAGCTTGATTCATCTAATAATATTCCCCTAATTTATAGTTTATTTTAATTGTAACTAAGATAAGTTTTAAATAAGGTTATTCAAAAATTATTATGCTTTTTATCTCAATAACTATTCACTATATTATCAATTATACTATTATATTGCTTGAATGTTGTTTTTACAAATATATTATATATAAAAGATAAAGGATGACACAAATGCAAGAAGAAAAAAAGCAAATAGATTTTGTTTTTCTCACAAAATGTATAAGTAGAAGGCTTTTTCTTCCAGTGATATTTAGGAAGTAAGGTTTCAACCTTACCCATTTGGTGATATATAAATATCACTTCCAAAAATCAAGATAGATTAGCTTATAAATACACTCTTAACTCTTTTTGTTGTAAATTTTGAATTTTTCTTTGAGTTTCGCTTAAAATAACAGTTTTTTATAATCTCCAAAGATGTAAATAGTTCTAGCATATAGCTCCTATATATTAAAAATGTACCCTTAAATATATTATAATATACTTAATAGCATAAAAGATATAGTTTTATTTTAAACCATGCACCATTAAAAATAATAAATTGGTATGTAAATATTTACCTTTCATACCACTTTATGATATGTAAGTATTGCTTTTTCGTTCCACTTTAGATATAATCACTTTATGAAACAACAAAAATGGATATGGGAATATGATGAGTATCCCAATTTTAATTATAATAAAGAAAAACTAGAACCATTGTTAAGAGATATAGTTTATGAACAAGGTAAACTAAAATCCTTTATGCTTTTGATGGATGAGCAAAGTTCAAAGTATTCACTAGCTCAAGCTTTAGAAAATGAGATTATTGCAAGTTCACATATAGAGGGTGAAATATTAAATAGAGATAGTGTTCGCTCATCTATTAAGCAAAAACTTGGACTTAAATCACAACAACACTATAAAGCTATTAAAAAAGAGGATAATTATGTAGATATCTTAATCGATGCAAATACAAACTATGATGAGGATCTAACACTTGATAAACTATTTGCTTGGCATCATGCTATGTTTGAAAGAGGCTATAGTGGACTTTTAAAGATAAAAGTAGCCGAGTTTAGAAGTGAAGGTGTTATGCAAGTAGTCTCAGGTGATTATAATAAAGAAAAAATCCACTACGAAGCACCACCTTATGATAGGCTTGAAAGTGAAATAAATAGTTTTATAACATGGTTTAACAGTACTCCAACAAGCTTAGAAAAAGCTGCTATTACTCATCTTTGGTTTGTGATCATTCATCCTTTTGATGATGGGAATGGAAGAATTACAAGAGCATTAACTGATAGGGTATTAGCTAAGCTTGAACAATCTTCATTATCTAAAATCTATACTATGTCAAAGAGCATCTATGAAGATAGAAAAGGCTACTATGATGCACTAGATCAAACAACTGGAAGATTTTCTAAAGATGATCCATTAGATATTACTTATTGGATGGAGTGGTTTTTTAAAACCTTACATCATGCATTATTAGATGCATTAAAACAACTTAATTATATTATAATAAAAACTAGATTTTGGGATAGACATAGAGAAGATGAACTAAACTCTAGACAGATAAAAGTACTTAATCGACTTCTTGATATTGGAAGTGAAAACTTTAAAGGTGATCTTACAAAAGCTAAATATGTAAAAATTGCCAATACAGCACAAAGTAATGCTTCAAGAGATATTGCTGATTTATTAGCAAAAGGATGTATCAAACAAATAGAAGGCACTATAGGTAGGGGTACTAGGTATACTATAAATAATGCTTAACAATATATCTAGCTTGAGACCATCCAACAAAGATATTTAAGATATTCTATTTAGCAAAAATAATCCTAAAAAACTTGATATTAAGGAAAAAGTAAGTTTAAATTCTTAGGATTAATCCAATGTTTATTGTCTTTAAGTAAAATATAAAAGATATAGAAAACTCTTTTGTTATTAGACTAACTCCTCAGACCAACACTCAAGCAAACTATCTAAAAACTTACATAATCTTTTATGGCATTTACTAAACTCTTTTATCTCTTTTTTTGTTTTAATTATGGCATTTTTGCACTCTTGTAAAATCTCATCATATTCACTATTAGTGAGATTACAGCTAAGTTTTGCAAAGTTTTTATATGTTTTTTCTTTCCACCAAAGTTTTCCATCACCTAGTCTTAAAGCTGGAATATCATTTTTTATATATAGTTTTGTAGTAATTACATCATAAATTGGAGCAAGTTTTGAATCAGTATAATCATTTTCATAGATTATACCATAATTTTTTAAGTGAGCATCACCATTTTTAAGTAAATGATTCATAATTAAAGACTTAAAAAATACCATCAAAGCCTCTTGCCTATACTTTGGACTTACGGTATCTTTTATAACTCTTGCACACTCTTCATAACTACCTTCATATTTGTTTTCACTATTTCTAGCAGTCAATACACACATATCTTCAAATCCAAAATATAAAAAATCATCTTTTATATCAAATCTTTTCATAATAAACATTTTAAAATTATCACTTATATAAAACTCTGGTGTAGGAAGTCCAGCATTTTTACAAGCTTTCATACAAAAGTACTCATTTAAAGCCAAATTTGGATAGTCGTCTTCCCAGGATTTTACAATATAGTTTTCAAACTTCATAGTAGTTTTATCAAAAGCTTTTAAAAGTAGTTTTGGTTGTACTCCAGAAACTCCTGATTTTATAGCAAATCTATCTAGTAGCTCATCAAATAAATTTTGTTTTGAAGAACTTAAAATATCTTCAAGCTTTAAATCATCTTTTTGCTCAATTATTTCTTCAAATTTTACTCGTCCTAGCATATATGGACCAACAGTTTTGAGTATATTAAAATCATTCATAGTCTCTATTTTTGAAAAATGATTTTTAATACTCTCTTTTAAAGCACCCTCAGGCAGATTCATATCAAAAATAGGATGAAGTTTTTTACTAACATAACTAGCACTTCTTAGTGGCATAGTAACACTTACAACATCTTTTATAT
>JAAYJJ010000045.1 GCA_012522985.1 Aliarcobacter butzleri | reverse complement strand
TAGCTGTGGCGGTGCTCCACTTGAAATCATTAGACAGTACATAGAACAACAAGAAACACCTAGCTAGAGGGGTGTGCTTACATCTCCGCCCTGAAGGACGGAGTTTTTCGCACAAGTGGGGATAAAAAGCTTGTTTTGCAGATAAACTATCTTTGCCTTCATGTTTTAAACTACCTACATAGAAACCATCATATTCTGTGGGTTCTTTTTCAAATCCATTAGCAATTTTGTGAAATCTTGCAGCTGTTCCAAAATACTCACCATAAAACCCATTAATGTTGTAATGAGCAATAAAGCCACAATGCAAGTGACAATGTTCGTAAATATCTTTTTTGAAACTAGTTGGTTTGAAGTGGTTATTTAGAAATGAAACAAAGTTTTTGTAGATTTTAGACTTTTGAGTAGAGGTCATAAATTTTACATCCTCAAACTCAAAATTCTCAACTTTTAACTTGAAATTTTGAACTTTTAAAAAGTTTCTCGCATCCATAATAAGCCCCCTAAAGACTAAATTTTTCTAAAAAAATAGGCAATAGGAATCCTTTTATTACTCCACCACCAAATAATCTGAAAAATCAGCAAGCATATTTAACACTTGGATGTTGAAAAAAATTAGCAATTTTTTGTGGATTCTTTTGTAAATTCTCCATATAATTTTGAGTATTCTCTTTTAACTCTTTTTGATTTTTTGGAATATTATTTTTATTTGCATTTCTTTTATAATCTTGATTTAAATATTCATCTGGGTTAAACTCTGGAGAATATGGTGGCAAATAAAATAGTTTTATATATTTTGAATTCTCTTCTTCCCATTCTTTTACAAGTTTTGCATGATGAACTCTTAGGTTATCTACAATAAGAAATACTTTTTTACCATTATTTGATTCTATTACTTTTTGACAAAAATCTATAAACCTTTCAATATTTACTGATTCTTCATACAATGCAAACATACTCTTTCCTGTATTTGTTATTGCACTTATCATATTAATTTTAAATTTTTGGGCTGGATGATTTAGTATTGGTTTATTCTTACTTCCTATTGGTGCATATCCTTTTAGGTTTGAAGGTAGTGAAACACAAGCTGTCTCATCAGCCCACCATATATCAGCATTTTCACTTTTTGCTTCTTTTTTTATTTGCGGATACTCTTCATTTAGCCATTTTTGAGTATTTACATCTTTCCTCTCATATGCCCTTTTTATTGGCTTTTTTGAAGTAAATTGCCATTTAGCCAAATAATCTCCAACAGTTGATATTGGCATATCTATTTCTAATTCTCTAAAAATTAGTTGTCTTACTGCCTCTCTTGTCCATAGTGCAAATTTAAATTGTAGTTGTTGTGGATTTGTATCTATTAGCATTCTAATGATTTTTGCTTCTTGTTCATCACTTAATCGCTTACCACTTTTTTTTGGTCGTCCAGCACTCTTGACTTTAAAAACATTAGCTCCGCTATTCTTGTATTGTGTATAGTATGTTGATATAGTTTGAGCTGATATCCCAACAATCTCTGCTACCTCTTTATTTGGCACACCTTTTTCTCTTAACTTTATGGCTATCTTCCGTTTTTCAGACAACTCTCTTGGTGATAATTTTCTTGCATCTATTTTTTCCATCCCATATTATATTATAAATCAGATTATTTATCGGTGAAGTAATAAAGGAGATTTTATATGGGGTATAAGATCGGTTACTTCGATGCCAAATTCATAAGCAATTTTATACAGGTGGGAAAGGTTATAGCTTACATCATGTTTTCTAGTTTCAATCTTTGCTACATAGTTTGGAGATTTGTGTCCTAAAATTTCAGCAAGTGCCAGTTGGCTTATATTTCTTTTTATTCTTTCCTCTTTTACTTTTAGAACAATTTCATCTAAAAATTTATCTATATTTTCTTCCAATAATAAACACCTATAAGTTTTCAAAGATAATAGCTATATGGCCAAAATCTAACAAACACTTATAAGTGTTTAATAAGTTAATTTGAGTTAATATTTAATGTAAAAATAATATATCAGGAGCAAAAAATGGCAGAGTATTTTGCAAATGTACTGGCACGAATGATTGTAAGCTATTTAACATTATTGGTTATGTCTTTAGCAATTTTGGCAGGTTACTGGATCATCGAAGATTACAATGCAATGATTGAATTTATCAAATACATAAGTGACAATACTTTCGCACATATAATTGTATGGATGCCGTTTGTATTTGCTTGGTTCAAGCCAGATAAGAGAGGGAATGCAAATTCTTATTATCACAGACAAGCAAATTTTTGGGCAATGTATGACACTACGGGAGGAAGATGGTAGTGTCAAAAACTAAATTTTTTTTGTTGTTAATATATCTTTTTGGTACTGCTCAGTCATATGCCTATAATTTGGGTGATACAATCAATTGCGAAACATCTACAACGACTTTTGAATATGTAAAATGCAAGCCAGAAAATAAGATCTTTGAAGTTAAAGACATTTTACAAGGTGGTTGGATTGCCATTAATAATCATTCATTTTATGTGACTTTTAAAAAGGTAAAAAATTTTCAAAAAGTTATGAGATGTCTTGAGTCAAATAGATTTCCAAACTATTTAGGGGCTTGCAAGAGTGATAATTTTGATCAAGCAAAAACTTGGTTGAAAGAAGAAGCTATAAAAAATGGTTGGAAATTTACATTGGCTATTGGCGATACTGTTTATTATGTTAAGGAATAGTGTTATAATATTTACTAACTGATATTTTGAGTATTAAATTACTTCGTTTAGGAAATTTGTATGCCATTTTTAGCTTTACTCTTTGCATTGTTCCTTTTTGCTTTGTATAAAGGGGAAAACAGTAATGCTTTGGCAATATTGATTATGATCGTTGCAGCACTTTTTGCAACATACCACAAGCCATTTAGAGATTCTTTGAGAGAATTTTTTTAGGGAGTTAAATTATGATATTAGAAATAATAGCAATAACTTTAGTCATAGTTGGCGGACTTCTTAGTCTTTCAAAGTACCGATATGAAAATGGATACTCAAAGTATAGTCCATTTTATAAAGAGAGAAAATAGTTTTACTATAGGTGCCAAGTACATCAAAATATATGTATATAGCT
>JAAYJJ010000044.1 GCA_012522985.1 Aliarcobacter butzleri | reverse complement strand
TCTTCTTGTTTAAGATATCCTTTTTCTACCATATATCTACCTATACTAGAGTATTTATGCCCATTTTGCATACTATATCCTAGATTCATATGGCTACCATCTTCAAATAGTACTTTTCCAGATCCTTGTATCTGCATAAAAAATAGCTCAACATCATCTTCTACATAAGCTAAAACCTTATATTTTGACTCAGGAAAGCTCTCTATAGCCTTTCTATCATAGTATGGCACTATTTTCTTTCCATCTATTCTAGCTCTTAGTCTATACTTTTTAAGCTCTGGATAAACAGATGTCATATCTACAGTCAAAATATCATCTGGAGTTGCATAAACGGGATATTTATATCTATTGCTTTTTTGTAAGCTTCCTTTTATAGATGCTTCATAATATCCTGTCATTAAGCCTTTATCCTTGCCTTTGTTATCATACATCTTATATGGAGTAAAATTTGTCAAAAAAAATGCTTTAGAATCATCCATACTACTAGCAACTATACAGATATCTTTAAGTGTTTCAAATCTTTTTCCACTAGCTTTACAATCTTTTTTAAATGTTTCGTGTGAGCCTTTGAAATCTGCATTATCTAAGTTTTCAACACTATCCCAAGAGGCTTTTTTAAGATTTGCTTGTGTAAAGCTTAGCTTATCAAACTCTATTTTCTCCTCTTTTATCTCCTCTTGCTTGATAGCACAACCACCAATAAAAAGTAGGAGTAGAAAAAGAGTTAAGATATTTTTCATAATATCGTTAGCTCATATTTTAGTTTTTCTTGATTTAGCTTTTTGATGACTGTTTGGTAAGTTTCATCAACGCCTTGGCTATCCATATTTACCATATCGGCTACTTTTGACTCTTCTATACCACTTTCTATGGCACAAAAAACTTTATACTCTTTTTTGGTAAGTCTTTTTTTTAGTATCTCTATAAGCTCTTTTTCGCTTTTTAACTCACCTTGAAGTATCTTTATATTACTTGTAATCGCTCCTGCAATATCTAGTTGCACAACCATTCTCCTAATTTTTTTATATCATTATAACTAGTCATATCTAAATGGATAGGTGTTATTGAAACATATCTATTTCTAATAGCTTCAAAATCACACATATTATCTTCACTTGCTTTCCATGTAAGAGGATGTAGTCCTATCCAATAATACTCCTCTCCACGCGGATTTGTATGTCTATGTACACTATCTCCATAGTGTCTATATCCAGCCTTTGTTACTTTGTACCCTAAACACTCATCTGGTTCTATCGGTGGAATATTGATATTTAAAAATCTTCTGTGTCCTAAAGGAAAAGTACCATCAAAAATCTTTTGTGCAATATCAACTATCGTCTTTTTTGCTAAAGCAAACTCCCATCCATTTGATATATCTTTGCAGTTACTTTTGCATACTTGAGATATAGCAATAGAGGGGATATTATGTAGTACTCCTTCCATAGCAGCACTAGCCGTTCCACTATAGGTAATATCTTCTCCCATATTAGAACCTGCATTGATTCCACTTATTATAAGATCTGGTTTAACTCCTTCTTTAAAAAGTGAATGCAAGGATACAAAAACACAATCAGTTGGTGTACCATCATCTACCTTATAAAAGTCATCATCTACACTTACTAGTCTAAGAGGTCTTGTAAGGGTAAGAGAGTGTCCACAAGCACTTTTTTGAGTTGCTGGTGCAACAACAGTTATTTTAGCAATAGGACTAAGTGCCTCCCTTAGGGCTTTGAGTCCTTCGGCTTCATATCCATCATCATTTGTAATTAATATATGTTTCATCTTGATATTATACACAAAAAAGTTTTAATTTGAGATTTAAATCCCAAATTAAGCGGTGATTTGTTTATCATAAAACTCTTTTCTAAACTCTAGCCATCTTCCTTCTAGTATCGCTTTTCTAGCATCTTTCATCAAAGATAGATAGTAGTGTAAGTTATGTAGTGATGCAAGTCTAAAGTATGAGATCTCTTTTGCACGAAAAAGATGATTTAGATAAGCTCTTGAGTAGTTTTGACATGTATAGCAGTTACATGCTTCATCTATAGGAAGATGATCATCTTTATATTTTGCTGATTTTATACTAATCTTACCAAAAGTAGTAAAAAGTGTACCATTTCTTGCATTTCTTGTAGGCATAACACAATCAAACATATCTACACCACGGTGGATATTTTCTATCAAATCTATTGGAGTACCTACACCCATAAGATATCTAGGTTTATCATATGGCATAAACGAAGTAGTCCATTCGACTGTATCGTACATTTCATTGTTTAGCTCACCAACACTTAATCCTCCTATAGCAAAACCATCATACTCATCTAAAGCACAAAGATCATTTGCAGAGATTTTTCTAAACTCTTTATCTATCCCACCTTGGATAATAGCAAAGATGTTTTGATCTATTCCTATACCTTTACTTTGTTGTTGCTTATGATAAGCAATTGCCTCTTTTGCCCACTGAGTAGTTCTATCAATACTAAGCCTAATTCTCTCTTTTGTATTTGGTAGTGCTACAAGATCATCTAAAATCATCATAATATCACTATTTAGATTGTATTGAATATCCAAAACCTTAGTAGGGGTAAAGTAGTGCTTACTTCCATCTATATGGCTTTTGAACATAATCCCATTTTGATCAGCTTTGCTTATATCACTTAGGCTAAAGGCTTGAAAGCCACCACTATCTGTTAGAAAACTTTTGTTAAATTTACTAAATCCATGAAGTCCCCCATGACGAGCAATAAGCTCATCCCCTGGTCTTAAATAAAGATGATATGTATTGCCTAAGATGATATTGGCTCCAAGATCTAGCATATCTTTTGCATCAAGGGATTTGACTATTCCAGATGTTCCTACAGGCATAAAAACAGGAGTTTGTATAGTGCCATGAGCGGTAGTTATAGTACAAGCTCTTGCATTTTGATCAGTTTTATCTATTTTAAATTGCATTTTGGTATAATATCCTTTTAAACTCATAAGGTGGTTATATTTGAAACATATTTTACTAATACTAGATGGTATTGTAGCAAAAAAACTATTAGAAAGAATGGTACAAGCAAATAAGCTTGATAATCTTTATGATATTGTTTATACAGATAAATCACTTTTACAAGAAGAATATCCTGTTAATTTTAAGTTTTATGGATTTGATTCAACTTCACTATTTAAGCTAGAAACTCTTTTAAATAAAATCTATCCAAATGAAATAATGATAGTACTTGATTCACAAGAGGATACTTTATATACTATTAAAAATATAAGATATATTAAACCAAATATTCAAATTACTGTTTATGACCCATGGGGTATAGAAGTAGAAGATGACAATCATATATATAGATATGATAGTACTCAAATCTCAGCAAATGGACTACTTGAAAGGTTACCAAATATCCCAATAGTTGCTCAGAATATAGGGCTTAGAACGGGTGAGATTATGGAGATAAAGATTCCTTTTGGAAGCTCTTTTGTATATAGGCATATAGGAAGTATAGAGCAAGTTGAATGGAAAATCTTTGGGCTATATAGAAACCAAAAGATGATACAAGTAAAACCCTCACTTATACTAAAACCAGAAGATATTATACTAGCTATTGGAAAACCATCAGTTTTAATGCAAGTATATAATGCAGTATCGAAAAATGATGGTATTTTTCCTATGCCTTTTGGACAAAATATATTTTTATTTATTGATTTTTATATACAAAAAGAAGATGAAATTATGAGTTTGGTTACTCAAACATTGATTTTAAATAAAAGATTAAATAATAGAAAACTAATCATCAAAATAGCTAGACCAACTACACTAGAGCTAATAAATAAAATAAAAACTTTAGCAAAAGAGTATGAGTCTGTTATCGTTGAAGTAGATTATTATAATCTAGGATTTAAAAATATAGTAAAACAAGATATCAAAAAATATAATATTGGGCTTATGGTTTTAGCAGCTTCTTTGATGAGGTACAAAGAGGCAATAAGTGATATATTTGATCTTAAAATACCTATTTTAAAACTTGCAAATGATAAATTAGGGCTTACAAAACAAAGTGTTATTTTTCTAAATGATACAAAAAGCTATGAGCAGATTTCCCCTGTTATTATGGATATATCTACACAATTAAAGCTTGATATAAATATCTTTGATTATGATCCAACAGCACAAAATAGTAGAGAAGATCTACTAAAACACTTTGAAAATCTATCAAAAATCTTTTCAAAAGAGGTTAAAATAACAACAAATGGCAAAAATCCTATAAGAGAACTTGCAAAACATAGTGACTCTTTACAGATTTTGCCACTTAAAAAAGATATGTTAGCAAATAAACTTTTAAAGGTTTTTTCAACAGATAGTGATATAATAGCATATGAGTTATCAAATATTAATCAACTATTAATACCAATTATAGAGGAATAAGGAGAGAGTATGGAAGCAAAAGAGTTACAAGAAGCTAGGACAAATCCTGATTTTTTAAAGTTTTTGTTAGAAAAAGAGGAGTTAGCAAACGAAACTAGAAGTATCAAAGAGCTTTATGAGGTTTTGGATGTTATGTTGGTTTTAGATCTAGATGAGAATAAAATAAATACTATTTTTGATACTATTTTACAAGTAGCATTTGAAAAAGTAGAAGAGGCACTAGCAAATAAAAAACCTTTGGATTTAGCAAGTGATGATCTATATATTGCAAGGGCTATATATGAGTATGCTATAGAAAACTGGAGTAGCCAAAACCCAGATGGAGCTAAGGGAATATTTTATATCTTAAATAGTATTCTTGAAGATAAACACCTAAATAACTCTTTGATGGTGCATATTATCTCAACACACAATCAAGAGAGCTTAGAGAGTTTTTATAATAAAGTTGTACCAAATGAAGCTAATCAAGATATATATGGTTACTTTATCACAAACTACAACTTTGATATAGATGAGTATATAAAAGAAAATATCAATATCATCAATGATATAAATACTCAAATCCAATCTATGATGGGGTAGTGCTTGAAGATTCATTTTATAGGAGTTGGTGGTATAGGGCTTAGTGCCTTGGCTAGGTTTTTGAACTTTAGTGGACATAGTATAAGTGGTAGTGATATGTACTCTACAGATCTTACCAAAAAGCTACAAGATGAAGGTATAGAGGTAAATACCCCTCATAGTAAAGAGGCTATTAAAAAACAAGATATTGTTATCTGCTCTGCTGCTATTAAGCCAACAAATCCAGAGGTTTTAGAAGCTATGAAGCAAGAGCTTAAAATCATACCTAGAAAAGATGCTCTTCCTTTGGTACTAAGTAAAAGCAAAAACTATTGTGTAGCAGGAGCTCATGGCAAAAGTACAACAACTGCCATACTAACAGCTATTTTACAAAGTACTGCTTTAATAGGAGCTGAATCTAAAGAGTTTGATTCTAACTTTAGGTTTGTAGATGAGAAGCTTATCTCTTTTGAAGCAGATGAGAGTGATGGGAGCTTTTTAAACTCAAATCCATATTGTGCCATAGTAACCAATGCTGAGCCTGAACATATGGAGTATTATAAGTATGATTTAGATAAGTTTTATAGTGCATATACAAACTTTTTAAAGCTTAGTACTATAAGAGTTATTAATGCTGAAGATGAGTTTTTAGCTACATTAGAGCTTGATTCTATAAGGCTTTATCCATCAAAAGATATTAAAAACCTCTCATTTATGCTAAAAGATGATGAGCCATATACAAGGTTTGAGCTTAAAGATTTAGGAGAGTTTGAGGTATATGGTTTTGGATTTCATATAGCCTTAGATGCTTCTTTGGCTATTTTAGCAGCTTTAAATGAGATAAGTTTACCACAAATCAAACAAAATCTAAAAAACTATAAAGGTATCAAAAAAAGATTTGATATACTTCAAAAATGTGATCACTTTATACTTATAGATGATTATGCACATCATCCAACAGAGATAAGAGCAACGATAAAGTCTATCAATCTATATAAAGAGTTAAGTAATATTAAACAAAATATAGCTATTTGGCAACCACATAAATATAGTAGAACTATAAGTAATCTAGAAGAGTATAAACGATGTTTCAATGGTATAGATGAACTTGTAATTTTACCTATTTATGGTGCTGGAGAGGAGTATCAAGAGATAGATTTTGAAAAAGAATTTGCTTTTTATAATCCTATTTTAGCAACACATATAAAAACTAATGAGTGTAAAATAGAGATATATAAAGATGATAAAATAATTAAAACCTATTTAGATGGAGTTATATGTGGTTTTGGTGCAGGGGATATTACTTATCAGTTAAGAGGGAAAGTAGTATAATTTATATTATACTACTTACTTTTATTTCTTAAACTATTAGACTATATGTAAACCATTTATGGATTTTAGGCTATTTAGTGCTTTTGGATTGAACTTATATCCACTTTGAAGCACGATATCAGCTAGTTTTGATTTGATAGTGATATGAAGTTCTTGTTTTCCTTGATTTTTTGAAACTACACTAAAGAGATCATAAAGTATTCTATCATCACTATTTAACTCTAGCTCTACACAAAGAATAGGAAGTTCTACTTCTATCTTTTTTTGCTTGATTTTTTCATTTTTTGCATTGTCTAGAGTCTCTATTTTGAGTAGATTCATCTTTGTAAAATCACCATCTTTTGAGATACGCACCTTAAAGGCTATAGGTTCATCTAAATCAAAGTTTTTTAGCTCTTCCATTTTGGATTCAAAAAGCATAAGTTCTATATTGCCATGTAAGTCCATAATATTTGCTATACCAAATTTATTGCCTTTTTTGGAGATTTTATTTACAATCTCTTCTATTTTACCTATAAAAAGTGCTTCAGAGCCATCAGCTAACTCATCTATTTGAGAGCTAAGTGTATAGTTGATATTATCTAAAATATTTCTATATTTATCAAGAGGATGACCAGATACATAAAACCCTAAAGTCTCTTTTTCTAGCTCTAAAATCTCTTTTTGATCATACTCTTCATAGTTATCTATAATCAAATCTATAGTAACCATCTCTTGAGCATCTCCAAAGAGTGAGCCTGTAGCCATTTTTTTAGCTGTAGAAACCTTAGAGGATGCATCTAAAATAATCTCTATTTGCTCTAAAAGTGCTTTTCTACTATATCCAAAGCTATCCATTGCTCCTGATTTAGCTAAAGACTCTATTACTTTTTTATTTACTTTAGATCCATCTATTCTACTTATAAAATCACTCAAATCCGTAAATGGCTCATCGCCTCTAGCTACTATAATAGAGTTGATAGCTATTTCTCCAGCACCTTTTATAGCTCCAAGCCCAAAAAGTATTGCATTGTTTCCATCTATTGTTGCAGCACTAAAGTCAAGTATGGATCTGTTGATATCTGGTGGTAAAAGCTCAATTTTAAGTCTTTTTACTTCATCTACGTATTTGACTACTTTTTCTGTTTTGTCTTTTTCTGATGTTAGAAGTGCTGCCATAAACTCTGTAGGATAGTATGCTTTTAGATAGCTAGTATAAAAAGTAACCATGGCATATGCAGCTGAATGGGATTTGTTAAAACCATATCCAGCAAACTTAACAATTAGATCAAAAAGCTCTTCAGCTTTTACACTATCATGACCTTTTTCACTAGCACCTTTGGCAAACTCACCTTTTAGTCTATCCATCTCTTCTTTGATCTTCTTACCCATAGCCCTTCTTACAAGATCTGCTCCACCTAGTGAAAACCCACCTATGGTTTGAACTATTTGCATAACCTGTTCTTGATAGACTATAACTCCATAAGTTGGCTTTAAGATAGGCTCTAGTTCTGCAAACGCATAGGTAATCTCAGCTTTACCATGCTTTCTATCTATAAAGTCATCTAGCATACCTGATTCCATAGGACCAGGTCTATATAGAGCCAAAACCGCAATAATATCTTCAAAATTTGTTGGTTTTAACTTGGAGTTGAGTTGTTGCATACCAGATGACTCTATTTGAAATAGTCCTAGCGTATGTCCTGTTTGTATAAGCTCATAAACTCCCTTGTCATCTACATCACATGTTGTAAAGTCTATTCTTTTACCATGTCTAGCCTCTATAAGCTTATTTGCCTCTTCTATAACAGTAAGAGTCTTTAGCCCCAAAAAGTCAAACTTTATTAAGTCCACATCTTCTACATATTTACCGCTATATTGTGTAGCTATGGTATCCATACCACTTGGTTTAAAAAGTGGTGTTTTTTTCCATAAAGGCTCATTGCTTATTACAACTCCTGCTGCGTGAGTACCTGCATTTCTGTTGAGTCCTTCAAGAGCTAGTGCATATTCCCATACCTTCTGGGCTGTTGCATCGTTATCGCACAGCTCTTTTATAGCTGGTTCTTTTTCATAAGAGGTTTTTAGATCAATTCCTAGCTCATCAGGTATAAGTTTTGCCATAGCATCAGCTTTTGCATATGGTACATCCATAACTCTAGCAACATCACGAATAACACCTTTTGCTAGAAGTTTACCAAAAGTTATGATTTGAGCAACATTTTCTCTACCATACTTTTCTACAACATAATCAATAACCTCTTGTCTTCTTGCTTGACAAAAGTCCATATCAATATCTGGCATAGATACCCGCTCAGGATTTAAAAACCGCTCAAAAAGCAAATCATACTTCATAGGATCAATATCAGTAATATTTAGTGCATATGCTACCAAGCTTCCTGCTGCACTACCTCTTCCAGGACCTACAGGGATACTTAGCTCCTTTGCCTCTCTTACAAAGTCCCAAACTATAAGCATATATCCTGGGAATTTCATATTATTTATAATATCTATTTCAGTTTGAAGTCTTTGCTTATACTCTTCGTGTTTTTGTGGTGGTACTATTTCTAATCTTTTTTCTAGTCCTTTTTGGCACTCATAAATAAACAATAGCTTATCATTTTCCAAAGAGTACTCTAGCTCTGGTTCTGGTAACTCTAACTGATATCTTTTGGCAAACTCTCTTGTAAACTTAAAGTTTGGTGGAGTAGGATCTCCTAGCTTTATCTCTAGATTACATTTATCTGCTATTTCTTGAGTATTGGCAATAGCCTCAGGGATATCTGCATAAAGCCTTGCTATTTCTTGTGGAGTTTTTAGATAAAACTCATGTACAGAGTGCTTTAGTCTATTTGGATCATCTAAGGTTTTATTCATAGCTATACACATAAAAGCCTCATGTGCTTGAGCATCTTCTGGCTTTAGGTAGTGAGTGTCATTTGTGGCTACTATTTTGATACCAGTTTCAAGAGATAGCTTTATAATCATATCATCAATATAGTGCTGATCTCCTATACCATGCCTCATAATCTCAAGATAAAAATCATCTCCAAATATCTCTTT
>JAAYJJ010000043.1 GCA_012522985.1 Aliarcobacter butzleri | reverse complement strand
TTTTTATGGTTTATATTATCTTTTAGAGTATTTGCTATATAAATAGATTTTTCCATAGGAACAATAGCTTTATTTATAATAAAATCATCGCTTAAAATAGAGTTATTATAGTGGTATTTTACATCATCAAATAGTTTATACTCTATAGAGTCTTTATATTCTAAAAAGAGTGTTTGGTATTGATTGTTTTTAAATTGTTTTATAATACTTTCTGCAATATATGAAATCTCTACTATGCCTATAAAGTCATCATTATCATCAAAAATAGGATAAACAAAACGATATCCAGAGTATATTTTTCCACCTTCAAATGTATATATAGGGATTTTATATTTATGTACAAAGGCTATACTCTCTCTTACTGCTAAAAGATCATCTCCATATTTTTCGGGACTATGAAATCTATAAAAACTTATTCCATCATTTAAAATAAAATTAAATTGAACAATACCCAACTTTTTCATAGTTTCATATTTATTATTCAATAGATTATATAGCTCATTTTTAAGACCATCTAAAACTATATAATTATCTTTATTGTTATTTGCATTTTTGATTATATCAATAGCTTTATTGGATTGGATAATATCTTCAAATATAATATCGGCATAGTTTTTGCTATTTTGAAAGAGAATATCGTAGATATTATTTACTCTATTTTCAAAAAGCTCAATTTTATTATTGATTTTTAGAGTTGATTGGTATTGTAATAGTAAAAATACCAATAACTCTGCTATACAAAAAATAATTATTAAATAAAGAGTTGAAAGCTTTAAGTGTTTTGACATTAATAATATTTAATTTTTCAGAACTTCAATAAGCTTTTTTTCAATATGTTCTAAAGAACTAAAAGGTTTCATAAGATAGTGAGTAGCTCCTTCTTTATGTGATTTTAAAACTTTATCTAAAGTCGAATATGCAGTCATCATAATAACTTTTCGATCAGGATTTTTTTCTATTATTTTTTCTAAAGCTTCTAAACCACTCATTTGAGGCATCATAATATCAAGCATTACTACATCATAGCTATTATCTATTGAAGAGATTGCATTTATAGGATTTGAAAAGCTTACAACTTCATACCTGTTTTCTCTTTGTAAAAATCTACTAAGCATATTTAAAATCTCTGGTTCATCATCAACAATTGCGATTTTGTATTTTTTATTCATAAAACTTCTCCTTTTTAATGGTTTGAACAACAACTTGTTTTATAGTTTTGTGAGTTATTTTGATGTTTATCTATAATAACTGTTGGTTTGTTTTTTTCAAAAAGCTCTATAGCCGCTTCTTTCATAAGTGCTTGAGTTTTTTCTTCTAAAATCGCATCTAATGTTTCAAAAACCTTTTCACTAGCTAGTTCTATATTACTAATTTTATGTTCAATTATCTCTTTAGAACAAGTAATCTGCTCTCCTGCACACTCTTTTGCTAAGTGATTTGCTTCTGCGTGGACTATACTATGAGGATTATCCAAAAGTTTATATGATTTTGTAAAACTAAAGTTTGCTTTTCCAAGCCCTTGCTCATACCAAAGTCCAAGCCTACACTGTTTGTGTCCAACAGGTTTAAACTCAGATTTTTCACCAAAAATAAGCTGATAAAGATTGTTTTTATAGATTACATGATCTAGTTTTGCTAGATTTATAAAAATCTTATTTCCTATATTTTCAACTTCATAAACAGATCTATTTGCATTTTTTTGAAATGTGTGCATAAGTTTAATTAGTAAATCTACCCTTGATTTTGTTTGATTTACTACATTTGAGACTAAATCAGCACTTGTTTTTATACTTGATGTCTCCATTTGAATAGTATCTACAACATCTTTTATCTGTTTTGCAGCCTCTGCACTTCTTGAAGCAAGGTTTCGCACCTCTCCTGCAACTACTGCAAATCCTTTACCCGCTTCACCAGCAGTTGCAGCTTCAACAGCAGCATTGAGTGATAGGATATTTGTTTGGAAGGCAATATCTTGTATCATAGAGATTACATTTGAGATATCTTTGCTTTTTTGAACTAAAGAGGTTATTATTTTGTTTTCATTTTCTATCTCTTTATGCAAAGATGAAGTGTCAGATACTATCTCTTGGGTTAGATTTAAACCATTTATTGAGCCATTGGCCGTCTCTTTTGACTCTTTCATCATACTTTCTAGATCTTCTAATAGATTTAGATATACATTTTGAGTATCTGTTAGAGAGCTTTTTATATTGTGGTTGTGTTTATGAAGAAGTCCACTATCTTTATTATCATGTATAGATGTTTTTTTCAAAGAAACAACAAGTTTATTATCTATATTGTGTGTTACTATCTTTGCTTCACACTCATTTAGAATAACACTATCTTGTTCATCTATTGCTGCTTTAAAAATAGCATTAAAGTTGCCATTATTTTTTTCTATATTTGTATTCATAAACAAAACATTAGCACTTTTATCAAATACTATTAATCCCTCTTCTTGAGATATTTGAGCTATTTTTTTATAACTATTTAACTCATTTTCTAAAAGAGAATATTTTGTTTTAAACTCTTCTTCTACTCTTTTTTGCTCTTTTAATGCCGATTCTTGGCTATTTAAGAGTTCAGATTCCAAATGCACTACTTGCTCTTTGAGTTTACTAATCTCATCTATTAGTTTAGTAGATTTATTAAAAAACACAACTCTCTCCTATTGTGTATTATCTAATATTATTTATATAGTATTAGAATAATAAAATGTTATATTGTCATAATAGCATTAATAAGCTTAAAATTTTCTAGAAAAACATTATCTTTTAATATTAAAACAATAAAATTTTTCTTAGCAGAATTTTATTAATAACATAGTATTATAACACATAATTGTAAATAATCACAATAATTTATATTAAAAAAGGGTGGTGTGGATGTTGGATTTTTTAATGATTGCATATTGTTGCTTTGTTTTTACAACAATATATATCTCATTTATGCAAATTGATTATATAAAAAAGGCTATTTCTTTAAAACCTATTATATTAGAGGATAGCAACTATATAACAGCAGGTAATTATGCTATTGAAAAAGAAAAGCTTAGTTTAATGTCTAGTTTTTTTGATTTTTTGATTTTTTTATTTTGGATATTTTTTGGTATGAAGTTCTTAGAATCATTTATCGTAATAGAAAATAGTATCTTAAAAAGTGTTGTTTTTGTAGATCTTTTTATTATCATCAATGCTCTTTTTGGACTACCTTTTACTCTTTATTCTACGTTTAAACTAGATAAAAAATATGGTTTTTCAAATATGACCAAAGAGTTATTTATCAAAGATACTATCAAAAGTGCAGTATTGTTTTTGCTTTTTGGATCATTGATTGTAGCAGTGGTTGCTTATATTATAGAGAGTTTACCTTTTTGGTGGATATGGGGATTTGTCTTTATATTTGGAGTTATTTTACTTATCAATATGCTTTATCCTGTTATAAGAGATAAGATGTTTGATAAGTTTGAGCCTCTAAAAGACAAAGAGCTTGAAGCAAAAATAGAAGGGCTGTTAAGTAGTGTTGGATTTAAAAGTAGTGGGGTTTTTAGTGTAGATGCTAGTAAAAGAGATAATAGATTAAATGCTTATTTTGGAGGACTTGGAAGTACAAAAAGAGTAGTTCTTTTTGATACTTTGGTACAAAAACTATCACACAACGAACTTTTGGCTGTTTTAGGGCATGAGTTGGGACACTTTAAAAATGGAGATATTATCAAAAATATAGCTGTTATGAGTTTGGTTATGTTTGTATTTTTTGCTATATTTGGTAACCTAAGTAGTGAAGTGTTTTTGGTTCTTGGTTTAGATGAGGCTCCATATTCTATAATAGCACTATTTTTGATATTTTCTACACCGCTTTCTTTTTTCTTATTGCCACTTATTTCATATATAAGTAGAAAAAACGAATACGCTGCTGATGAGTTTGGATCTAATATGCAAACAAAAGAGGATTTAATAAGTGCTTTATTAAAGCTTGTCAATGAAAATAGATCTTTTCCTTTGGCACATAAATCTTATATCTTTTTCCACTATACTCACCCGCCACTTATAGATAGACTAAAGGCCTTGGGTTATGATATAGATATAGGAGATAAAGAAAAACTATGATAGAGCATTATATAATAGCTGGGCTAGTTTTAGTTATTTTAATTGGAATTGTATTTTTATATAAAGCTAAAAAAGATCTATATGAAAAAAACTCTATTTTAGAACTATTACAAGTACAATTAAGTGAACAAAAGGGTAAAATAGTAGAATTAGAACTCCTATATGATAGTGCTAAAGATGAGCTTCAAACATCAAAATTAAAGATAAAAGAGCTAGAGGTTTTGCTAGAGCAAAGTATTATAAATTCAAAAGAAAAACTAGAGTTTTTAGAAAACTCTAAAGATACTTTAAAGTTAGAGTTTGAAAAGCTTTCAAATGAGATTTTAGAAAAAAATAGACAAAAAATAGATGAAAGAACCAAAGAAAATATAGAAAACATTATTAAGCCTTTTGGTAAAGAGATAAACAACTTTAAAGAGCAGGTAAATAAACTCTATTTTGAAGAGAGCAAAGATAGAAACTTATTAAAATATGAGATAAATGGACTAAAAGAGCTAAACCTTAAAATAAGTCAAGATGCAATCAATCTTACAAATGCCCTAAAATCTCAAGTCAAAACTCAAGGTATTTGGGGTGAAATGGTACTTAAAAATACCCTAGAGTACTCAGGACTAAAAGAAGGTGTTGAGTATATAAGTGAAGTTCATTTAAAAGATGAGGACAATAAAGCTTATAGACCTGATGTATTGGTCAATCTACCAGATAATAGACATATTATAATAGATGCAAAAACATCACTTAGTGCATACGAGAGGTATATAAGCCAAAGCGATGAGGAAAAAAAAGCTCAATATGCAAAAGAGCATTTAGAATCAATCAAAAACCATATCAAGACTCTTAGCGAAAAAAACTACTCAAAATTGCTAGATATCAACTCATTAGATTTTGTTTTTATGTTTATACCTATAGAAAGTGCTATGATTTTGGCACTTGAGCTTGATAGCTCTTTACTTAAAATGGCTCAAGATAAAAAGATATTTTTAGTAACTCCTACTACACTAATAAGTGCTTTGAAGGTTGTTGAAAATATATGGCAATTCCAAAAAAGATCCCAAAATGCTGAAGCTATAGCAAATAGTGCTTCTAAGATATATGATAAATTTGCCGTTTTTGTTGAGAGTTTTGAAAAACTAGGAAATCAATTAAATACTCTAAATAACACTTATGAAAGTAGTAAAAAGACTCTTATTGATGGAAGAGGAAACCTAATAGGGCAATTTGAAAAGCTAAAAGATTTAGGCTTAAGCCCATCAAAAAGCTTACCCAAAAGTGAAGATGAGTAGTATTTAAACTTTGTAGCTTTATGAGAACTTACTCTATAGCCTACTGATATTATTACATCTAAATTGTAGTGCCTTAAGACTCTTTTAACTCGTCTATTTCCCTCTTGACGAACTACCGAGTAATTCTCGGTAGTTGAAGCTTCTTCCAATTCTTGCTCTTTATAAATATTTTTTAGATAAAGTCCAACATTATCGGTACTTGTGCTAAAAAGCTCTGATATTTGAGATTGAGTAAGCCAAATAGTACCTTCATCCACTGAAATACTTAACTCTAGTTCACCGTCATTATAAACTACTACATCACTCATTTTTTCTCCTGTAGCAATACCCACTTTATTTAAACATTTACAATTATACATATTTAATACTTAATTTAATAAATTATTGTTATATTTCTTAACCATTTTTGAAATATTTAGTATATAGTGCAAATTATGCTAATTTTATAGTTTAAATTTTGCTATAGTAAATTAAATTTTTATCTTTAATCTATTTTTAGATAAAATTATAAAATATTTCACAAAGGATAGTTATGCAACAACAAACTCTAGCAGTTCATGCAGGATATGATAATAGTTTTGGACATGGAAGTATGTCCGCTCCTATAGAGCAAACTACAGCATATGCTTTTAGGGATGCTGATCATGCAGCAAATCTTTTTAGTTTACAAGAACTAGGTCCCATATAT
Source organism: Aliarcobacter butzleri (assembly GCA_012522985.1). GTDB lineage: Bacteria > Campylobacterota > Campylobacteria > Campylobacterales > Arcobacteraceae > UBA6211. The sequence continues at coordinate 7,765 of JAAYJJ010000043.1, read as the reverse complement.
ACAAGGCTAAACAACCCAACACTAGATATACTAGAAAAAAGATATGCTGCTTTGGAGTATGGAGCAGCAGCTATTGCTGTAGCTTCTGGGCAATCTGCTATATTTTATGCAGTAGCAAACTTAGTAGAAGCAGGAGATAATATCATCATATCCAACAAACTCTATGGTGGATCTGTAACACTTTTTACACACACTATGAAGAGGTTTGGCTTAAGTGTAAAAGTTTTTGATTGTGAAAATCCAACAAATTTAGAAGAGTTGATTGATGATAAAACTAAGGCTATATTTTTTGAATCACTCTCAAATCCACAAATAGCTATTAGTGATATAGAACAAATAGTATCAATAGCAAAAAAGAATCAAATTATTACAATTTGTGACAATACAGTAGCAACAGCTACACTTTTTAATCCCTTAAAATGGGGCGTAGATGTGGTTGTGCATTCAGCATCAAAATATAGTGATGGACAAGGAAGAGCTATTGGAGGGATAGTTGTTGAAAGAGATGGCTTAAATGAGTTTTTTGCACAAAACCCTAGATATGATCACTTCAACACTCCAGATGAAAGCTATCATGGTTTGGTATATAGCTCACTAGATCTTCCTTGCTTTTGTCTAAGGATTAGGCTCTCATTACTAAGAGATATTGGTGCTTGTATGAGTCCTTTTAACGCTTGGCTTTTGATCAATGGATTAGAGACTCTAAGTTTGAGAGTAGAAAAACACTCTTCTAATGCTCTAGAAGTTGCTAAGTTTTTAGATACACAAAAAGAGATTGTAACAAATGTAAACTACCCAGCTTTGCCTACTCATAAGGCAAATGAAAAGGTGAAGAAATATTTTAAAAACTCACAAGCAAGTGGTTTATTATCTTTTGATGTACAAAGTTTTGAGATGGCAAAAAAGATAATCAATAGTGTAAAGCTTTTTAGTATTGTTGTAAATATAGGTGATAGTAAATCACTGATTACCCATCCAGCAAGTACAACACATTCTCAAATACCCCAAGATGAGCTTATAAAATCAGGAATAAATCCTACAACTATAAGGCTAAGCATTGGTCTAGAAGATCCAAAAGACTTAATAGAAGATCTAAAACAAGCCTTTGCTCAATAAGGAAAAACTATGAAATATGCCCAAAATGTAAGAGAACTTATAGGAAATACCCCAATAGTTAAGATAAACTATGCTAGTAAAAATGCTTTGGTTTTGGCTAAGTGTGAGTTTATGAATCCAACAAGTTCTATAAAAGATAGAATAGCTTTAAATATGGTTCAAACAGCACTAAATGAGGGCAAAATAGACCTAAATAGCACTATTATAGAACCAACAAGTGGTAACACAGGTATTGGACTTGCTAGTGTATGTGCAAGTTTGGGTATAAAGCTTATTTTAACTATGCCAGAATCTATGAGTTTAGAGCGAAGACAGATCCTAGCTGCTCTTGGAGCTAAGATAGAGCTAACATCAGCAAGTTTAGGTATGAGCGGAGCTATAGAAAAAGCTAAAGAACTTTCTAAGGCAATAGAAAACTCCTATATCTTACAACAATTTGCCAATCCATCAAATCCCGCTATGCATGAGATGACAACTGCAAAAGAGATCTTAAGAGATTGTGATGGCAAGATTGATATATTTGTAAGTGCCGTGGGTACGGGTGGTACAATAAGTGGTGTAGCAAAGGTTTTAAAAGAGTACAATCCAAAAATAAAGATTGTAGCTATAGAGCCCAAATCAAGTGCCGTTATAAGTGGATCTAAAGCTGGAACTCATAAGATCCAAGGTATAGGAGCAGGGTTTATACCACAAACTCTAAATCTATCTCTTATAGATGAAGTGATACAAGTAAGTGATGAAGATGCTTTTTCTAGTGCTAGAGATATAGCCAAAAATGAGGGGCTTTTTGTAGGTATTTCAAGTGGAGCAAACCTTTTTGTGGCAAATCTTTTAGCAAATAAAGAGGAAAATCAAGCTAAGACTATAGTTACAATACTTTGTGATACAGGTGAGAGATACTTAAGTAGTGAGTTATTTAGGAAAGATAGTTAATTATTTGAGCAAAGTAAGTTTTTGATTTTTAGGTTTAAAGCGATATAAATATATTTTTTGACTAAGAATTATTAATACGTAAATATCACTTTAATTAATCACGAATTACTAATCACCAATAACTAATAACTACTTCCCATATATATAAGCTTTGATTTTAAACTCACTTAATACTGAAAATATATGATCAAAGATATCTGATTGGATATTTTCATATGCTACCCAGTTTGTAGTTGATGTAAAACAATATACCTCCAAAGGCATACCATACTCTGTAGGAGAGAGTTGTCTTACCATAATAGTCATATCTTGATTTATATTTGGATGATTTTTTAGATATGTAAGAATATAAGCTCTTAGTGTACCTATATTTGTAAGCCTTCTTCCATTTATACTTACACTTAAATCAAAATCATGTCCAGCATTGTATTTTTCTATCTCACTTAGTTTAGTCTCTAGATATGGAGCTAGTAAGTTGGCTTTTTTTAATCTTGCTATATCATCTTGCGATAAAAACCCTATACTATTAACATCTATTAAAATAGCTCTTTTTATCCTTCTCCCACCTGATTCTTGCATACCTCGCCAGTTTTTAAATGAGTCTGATACTAAAGCATATGTTGGTATGGTTGTGATGGTTTTATCAAAGTTTCTCACCTTTACTACGTTGAGTCCTATATCTATTACATCACCATCAGCACCATATTTTGGCATCTCTATCCAATCACCTATTTGGACCATTTTATTAGTAGATAGTTGCATACCTGCTGTAAAACCTAAAATAGTATCTTTAAATACAAGCATAAGCACAGCAGACATAGCACCAAGCCCACTTAAGATAACTATTGGTGATTTATCTGAGATTATTGAGACTATTAAAATAAAACAGAGTATCCCTAAGATAAGCTTAATACCTTGTAAGACAGTTTTCATATTAAAAAATGCTACTTTTGTAAGTATATAGAGTGTTTTAAAAATCTTATTTACTATAGAGTATGAAGCAAGTAGGGTAAAGATTGATATAGCTATTAGAGATGAGGTAGATAGTATCTCATAAATCATACCATTTTCAAACCATATAATAGTTTGCCAATAGATAATAACAGTTTGAAATAGTAGCGATAATCTTGTATATAAGTTAAACTCCAAAAGACTTGAAGTTATAAAGTTGCTTCTTCTTTCATCTAGGTTTTTGATAAATCTTAAAATCACTTTATGCAATAAAATATGTATAATAAAAGCAGTTAATACAATAATAAAAAGAATAGAAAGATTAACCATCAAAGAAGATGTTTCAATAGAGTTGTTTTGTAAAAATCCAATTAAATAATTTCTCATAGTTTTAGAATACCCTTATTATATAATACGTTATTGTAGCAAATATTTGTAACAGTGTGATTTTTTAAAAAGATTAAGTGATTTTATTAAGATTTATATAAAGTGGCTCCGGATGCTGGATTCGAACCAGCGACCAATCGGTTAACAGCCGACTACTCTACCGCTGAGCTAATCCGGAATAAAAGATGGTGTCAAGAGAGGGACTCGAACCCTCGACCTCCGGCTTATGAGACCAGCGCTCTAACCAGCTGAGCTACCTTGACATCATTGTTCTATTAAAAATAGTCTGGAATTATATCCATATGAACCTTAAAAAACAATAAAAAATCTTTAAATTGTTGTATAAATAGAGTTTTTATTTAATCAAAAGTAAAGATGCTATTCCCAAAAATGCAAAAAATCCAATAGCATCAGTTAAAGCTGTAAGTAAAACAGAGCTTCCTACTGCTGGATCTATATTGAGCCGTTTAAGAGATAGTGGTATAATAGCCCCAAAAAAACCAGCTATCAAAATATTTACCATCATAGCAAGAAGGATTACAACTCCTAACATATAGTTATCAAACCAAAAAGAGGCTACTATCCCAGCAAGTGTTCCAAAAATCAAACCATTAGTAATAGAGACTAAAACCTCTTTTCTAACAACCTCTTTTTTATTATCATCTTCTATCTTACCAAGAGCTAGAAGTCTTATCATAGTAGCAAGTGCTTGAGTTCCTGCGTTTCCACCTAGGGAAGCAACTATTGGCATCAAAATAGCAAGAGCTACTAAGCTCTCTATGGTAGCTTCAAAAATACCTATAACACTAGAGACTATAACAGCGGTAATTAGGTTGATAAAGAGCCAAACACCTCTTTTTTGAATAGTAGTAAAAACTCCATCATCATGTTCATAGTCATCATCAATACCTGCTAGTTGATAAAATTGTTCAGTTGCATTTTGCTCTATAATATCTATAATATCATCACTTGTAATCCGCCCTAATAGTCTATCTTTATATCCAACTACTGCTATAACAGATAAGTCATATTGCTCAAATGTCTTTACAACTTGGTTGATATCTTCATTTACACTTACACTTATAGGCCAATTTGGAGTTTCAAGCTCTTCTAATATCTCTCCATAGGTTTTATTAAAATCATAAATAATCAAATCCTCTAACTGAATAGCAGCAAGTAAACAATCATTTTGATCTACTACATAAACTTGATGGATATTTTCTAATTCATCCTCTTTTTTTGCTTTTTTTAGTCTTTTAACTGATTCTTTTATAGTTTCACTTGTTTTTGCACTAAAAAGCTCTGTTTGCATAAAAGCACCTGCAACATCTTCTTCATATCTTTGAAGCCATTTGATATCGTGTTGATCTTCTTCTTCTAGTGAATTTAAAATCTCATCAGCTTTTGTTTGGTTATATTCAGCTATCTCTTGGATAATATCAGTTGCATCATCAGTTTCTAGCTCTTCTATAGCTTCGGTTAATTTATCAATACTTAAAGACTCATACGCTAGTTCTTTTGTATTTTCTGGTAGTTTTAATAATACCTCACCTAAAAGTTCCTCTGGTATTTGAGATAGGATTATTTGAAAATCATCAAGACTCTCTTTTCTTATTTTTCTAAGGGTATTGGCTATATCAGTAGGGTGAAATTCCTCTATTTTCTCTAAAAACTCAATATACTCTTTGTTTGTTAGTGTGATTTGTTGCATATATACCCTTTACTTTTTAGCTATTTAGTTCCAACATATTTTCAAAAGAGTCTATTTTAAATGGTTTTTTCTCTATATCTATACTCTCTTTTAACTCTTTTTTTAATATTTCAGCTTTTTTAAGAAACTCTTTTTTCTCTTTTGGGGGCAAATCCTCTCTTGAAGAGTTGATTACTTTCATAGGATCTACAGCTCTTCCATGTAAATAAACTCCAAAATGAAGATGTGGACCTGTACTCATACCCGTACTTCCTACATATGCTATTAGATCTTTTTGTTTAACTGTTTTACCACTTTTCATCCCTTTTGCATAACCATTTAGATGGGCATATAGTGTTTTGTAGCCATTTTTATGTTGTATCTCTATAGTTTTTCCATAGCCACCTTTAGTACCTACAAATGTTACTTTACCATCAGCTGCGGCGTGTATTTGTCTTCCTGTAGGTGCTGCAAAATCAACCCCATAATGAGGCCTTATTTTTTTTAAAACAGGATGAAACCTTTTAGGATCAAAAGGGCTAGAGATTCTTTTATATTGTAATGGTACTTTCATAAAAAAAGTATCAAGACTTTTACCATTTTCATCATAATATTTACCATCATCACTATTTTTAAATACATAATATGGCTTCTTTTTTGATTCAATCATAGCTACTTCTATAGATGGGGTTCCATAAAAGTTACCCAATCTTATTTTGTGTTTAAATTTAATTGCGATAATATCACCTATTTGAAGCTTTCTAAAGTCTATACTTTTGTTAAAAGCTCTTACTATCTCATTTGCTAAAGCTTTATTACCAGTATTTGATAAAATATCTTGATAAGGTGATGATGTTATCGCTACATTGATACTCTCTTCATAATCAAAGGTTTCTATAGAGCTAATATCAAGCTTATATCCATATGGTTCATCTTTTGCTTCATATATATGAAGTTGCATCTCTTCACTTATTGGTATTAGAGCATGTCTTAGTTTACCATAAGAGTCAAAGAGTTGTTGGAACTTTACTTCTGCTACAATCTCTGCACAAAGCTCTTTATCTGTAGTTGAAAGATCAAAGTAGAGATTTTGTGAAATTTTATTTTTTTGAAAATAAGTAAGCAAAGTCTCTCCTCTTGGCCAAGAGGATTCTTCAACATTGGATGTTTCAACTGAAATTAAAGCAAAAAGTTGATAAGTTAAGATAAAAAATAATAAAAGAAATTTCATAATTAGCCCTTAATGTAAAAAATTAACTATATTTAAATTAAATTTATTATACAATTACACTACTTAAAAAAAGAAATTTTTTCTATTTTAAAATAACCATAAAAGATAAGGGGTGAGTATTGAGGCTGTTGTTGGTTTTATTTTTTATTTGTTCTTCTATGTTTGCTAATTCTATAGTTGATCTATATAGAACAAAAGGGATAAATGCGGTAGAAATAGAGCTTATAAAAATATTACAAGATGTTGATTATTGGAAGAGTGTATTATCTAATGAGGATTTAAGATTTGGATATTTAAGTAGTTTTGATTATATTTTATTAAGTAATAAATCTACACAAGCTTTAGATGTATATAAAAGATCTAATGTAAATAGATTTGAAAAGATATTTAATACTTCTATTATTGTTGGAGAGGTAAGTGGTGATAAGCACTTTGAAGGAGATCTAAAAACACCAGTAGGAGCATATGAGATAGTTCGTAAAAAAGAGCTAGTAGATCCTTTTTATGGACCTTTGGCTTTGGTTACTTCATACCCTAATTTATATGATATATCAAAAGGTAAAAATGGACATGGGATTTGGATTCATGGTGTTCCTACTAGTTCTCAAAGAGAGATGTACACCCAAGGCTGTATTGCTATGGAAAATGACTCTTTATTAAAGCTTGATGATATGATAGATTATAAAAGCTCTATGCTTTTAATCAATGAAGATAGCTATATAGAGTCAAATTTAGATGATATTGCTACTATTTTTGCATCAATTTATGCTTGGCAACATAGTTGGAAAGTTAATGATTTAGTAAAATATATGAGTTTTTATGATGATAGTTTTCTAAGACTCAAAGGAAGAGGAGTAAAAGAGGATATTTTTGAATTTAGAAGATATAAAAATATTATCTTTTCTAGAAATGAGATAAAACAGATAGTTTTTTCTGATATAAATATTATTCCATATCCCAATATAGAAAACAAAAAACTATTTAAAATCCAAATGCACCAAGACTATTGGGCACCTAGTTTTAGATCTAGTGATATAAAAACACTATATGTAGAGCTTAAAAATGGACAAATCTATATCTTAACAGAGAGTTGATAAGCTCAACTCTTTTTATAGATTTTTTTAAGATTATTTATAGTAGAACTCATATTTAAAAGTAACATATCACATAACACTAGTGCCATCATACTTTCACATACAACACTACCTCTTATAGCTACACAAGGATCATGTCTTCCTTTTAGATAATATTTTGTATCATGATTATCTATATCTACTGTATTTTGCTCTATAAAAATAGAAGGGGTTGGTTTAAAATAGACTTTTATAACTATTTCCTGACTTTCTCACTTTTTCAAATCTAATTCCAAAAACCCCATATTTACGGGATTCGTAAGGGGTCTAAACTATAAATCAGGGTGTCTCAAGCAGTAAATTGATAAAATATCAATATGTTTG
>JAAYJJ010000042.1 GCA_012522985.1 Aliarcobacter butzleri | reverse complement strand
TTCCTACACTCAAATTATCAGCAACAGGTGGAATAACTTTGGATAATATCAAAGAGTATAGTGCTAGTGGTGTTGATTTTATAGTTACCTCTTCACCATATCACGCAAAACCAGCTGATATAAAGATCTCTATGGAGTATGTATGAATATTTTAGAGGGTAAAATTGTTAAAATCCAAACAAAAGATGATATCTCTTTGGTTTTTGTTGATGTAAAAGGATCTATTTTTTCCTCTTTATTACTTGATACCAAGGCTATGGGCTTAGATGTAGGAGATAAGGTTGAGTTACTTTTTAAAGAAACAGAAGTACTTATATCATCACCTTCATCACAAGTAAGTGCAAGAAATGCTTTTATATCAAAAGTGATATCTATAGAAAAAGGTGAGATATTAAGTCAAATAGATTTTTCTTTTATAGATGGTATTATAAGCTCAATTATTACCACAAATGCCCTAAATGCATTGGATATCAAAGAGCAAGAAGAGTTTTTATGGTTTGTAAAAGCCAATGAAGTAAGTGTAAGAGCCTAAATGCTAGAAGAGAGTTTTTTACAAACTATGATGCTAACATTTAAGTTAGCAGGTATTACAACACTTATTTTACTCTTTATTGGTATTCCTTTGGGGTATTTTTTGGCATATACGAAGTCTATTTTCAAACCAGCTATTGAAGCACTTGTTTCTATGCCGTTAGTGTTGCCACCTAGTGTGTTAGGCTTTTATATGCTTGTTTTTTTCTCACCCAAAGATGGTTTTGGCAAATGGCTTGATGAAATGTTTGATCTAAGATTTGTGTTTACATTTGAAGGTTTAGTTGTTGCATCTATTATTTTTAGTTTGCCATTTATGGTTCATCCTATCCAAAATGGATTTAGCTCAATACCAAAAAACCTCAAAGATGCAGCCTATACACTAGGCAAAAGTAAGCTAAATACTATGTTTAAGGTGCTATTACCCAATATGAAATCATCTATTTTAACAGGTATTGTTATAGCTTTTGCTCATACAGTAGGGGAGTTTGGAGTAGTTTTGATGATGGGAGGAAATATAGCAGGACAAACAAGAGTAGCTAGTATCGCTATTTACGATGAGGTAGAAGCACTTAACTACTCATTGGCAAATCAATATGCATTGACACTTTTTATAGTCTCTTTTACTATACTTATAACAGTATATGCTATCAATAAACACTTTTTAAAGGCGAGATTTTAATGTTTGAGATAAGTTTAAAACACAAACTTCATGGTGCAGATGGAGATATATTTTTGGATATTAATACCTCTTTAAATAGAGGTGATTTAACTGTTCTTTTTGGACAAAGTGGTGCAGGAAAAAGCACTATTTTAAAGATGATAGCAGGTTTGATTGAACCAAGTGATGGCAAAATAGTTATAGATAAAGAAGTTTGGTTTGATAAGAAAAACAATATCTCTCTTCCAGCCCAAAAGCGAAAAGTTGGATTTGTTTTCCAAGATTATGCACTTTTTCCAAATATGAGTGTAAGACAAAATCTCCTTTATGCACTAGAAGATAAATCTCAAACTAAAAAAGTTGATGAGATACTATCACTAATGGAGCTTACGAGCTTAAAAGATACAAAACCCTCTTTTCTTTCAGGTGGACAACAACAACGGGTTGCTTTAGCTAGAGCTTTGGTTAGAGAGCCAAAAATTTTATTACTTGATGAGCCGTTATCGGCACTTGATTTTAACCTAAGAGCTAAGCTTCAAGATGAACTATTGAAAATTCAAAAACATTTTAATATCACCTCTATTTTGGTAAGTCATGATATAAGTGAGGTTTTTAAATTAGCAAATTTTGTAATTGAGTTAAATAAAGGAGTTATTAGCAAACAAGGAACTCCATATGAGCTTTTTTCAAAAGAAAATGTTAGTGGTAAATTTAAATTTACAGGAGAGATAGTAGGAGTTAATAAAAGTGATATAGTTTATATTGTAAATATTTTAATAGCACAAGATATAATCAAAGTTATAGCTACAAAAGATGAGATAAAAGAGTTACAAATAGGCGATAAAGTAATAGTTTCATCAAAAGCTTTTAATCCTCTTATTATCAAAATATAACATCTGTTTTTAACATATTTAAATTTTATCTATTTTAAGGTATAATCTTGCACGTTAATTTATTTTAATAAATATAACTTTAAAAATAGGAGTTTAAATGACAAAAATTTTGCTAACACTTTTTATTGGTGTTATGTCAGCTTTTGCCAGTGTCCCACAAGAGGTAGCACCAGTTTTTCCTGATCTAACCATGACTTGGCTTGGGATATCTTTACTTGTAATATTTATTGTAGGATATTATTTTATTGCAACTGAAGATAAATACCATGTAGATAAAGCAAAACCAGCTTTATTTGTAGGTACCTTTATGTTTATGTTGATAGGTTTTTATTATGTTTTAAATGATTTAGATTTAAATATTATCTCTTATGATATAAACCATCTAGTTTTTGAAATAGCAGGAATATTTTTCTTCTTATTTGTAGCTATGACTTATATAGAAACGCTTATACATATGGGTGTATTTGATAGACTTAAATACAATCTTGTCTCAAAAGGCTATACATATAGACAGCTTTATTGGGTTACAGGTATATTGGCATTTTTCTTATCTCCTATAGCAGATAACTTAACAACAGCTTTGATTTTATCAACTGTACTTATTACAATAGACAATAAAACAAAAGAGTTTTTAGTCCCTGGGGCTATCAATATAGTTGTTGCAGCAAATGCTGGTGGTGTATGGTCACCTTTTGGAGATATCACTACACTTATGGCATGGACAGCAGGTAAGGGTGTATTTAGTGACTTTTTATTTCTTTTTCCTTCAGCAGTTCTTGGTTATTTAGCTACAGCATATTTACTATCTAGATTTGTTCCAAAAACTAAACCAGATTTTGACGTTACAAAAGAGAAAAGACCAGCACTTATGACGGGTGCAAATGTGGTTATGGGTTTAGGTATTGTTACTATTATGATGGCGGTTGTTTCTCATCAAGTTTTCAACCTTCCAGCTATGTGGGGAATGCTATTTGGACTTTCATTATTAAAACTATATGCAGTAAGAATAACCAAAAAGTTTAAAAGTGAATTAAATATTTTCCACTCTATTGCAAAAATAGAGAACAATACATTACTATTTTTCTTTGGTATTTTAGCTGCGGTTGGAGCATTGTATTTTGTTGGATGGCTAAATCTTGCAGTAAAAGTATATGATATTATTGGACCTACTTGGACAAATATTGGTGTAGGGTTTTTATCTGCTATAGTTGATAACGTACCAGTTATGTCAGCAGTTTTAAAAGCCAACCCAGATATGGGACTTGATCAATGGATGCTTGTTACTATGACAGCAGGGATTGGTGGAAGCTTGATCTCTTTTGGTAGTGCAGCAGGAGTTGGTGTAATGGGTAGATTGCCAGGAATCTATACTTTTAGTAGCCATATGAAATATGCTTGGACTGTTTTAATAGGATACTTTGTATCACTTGCTGTTTGGTACTTGCAGTTTGAAGTTCTTGGACTTTTTCATATCAACTAATAATTAAGAGGCTAGATTTAGCCTCTTTTTACTTCTTGTACTTTTTTTAGTGGGTGAGACTGAAGTCTCACTTCCAGAAACTACAATCTTTTTATTGGAAATGACAATTTATTGTCACCTTTGCTCAAGTAATATTTGAATTGGTGAGGATGAATCCTCACTTCCTGAATATTAATAGATATCTTTTGGAAGTGGGATTTCAATCCCACCTTAAAATACTACAATCCCCTTTTCTTAGGAAGTGACAATTCATTGTCACCTTTATTGAAGTAATATACTTTTTTAGGTGGGTAAGGTTGAAACCTTACTTCCAAATAGTGGTATACATCTTAAATCTCAGCACTTAACATATCACCAATTTTCAGACATAAAAAAAAGGGACATGCAAAGCATAGTCCCCTTTATATACAAAAATATAGAAATACTATCTTTTTTCTCTAATTTTTGCAGCTTTTCCTGTTCTTGTTTTTAGGTAGTTAAGTTTAGCTCTTCTTACATGTCCAACTCTTAGTACAGTAATCTCTTTTA
>JAAYJJ010000041.1 GCA_012522985.1 Aliarcobacter butzleri | reverse complement strand
TTTTAAAAAATATGCAAATTTAAGAGCAATATTCTTGACATATGCTCAAAATAGTTATATAATACGAACATATGTTCAAAAGGTGAGGTTATGAATATAATAAAATCAGCTTATCTAATGTACTTTGAGGGTTTTAAAAATATGACTATTGGTAAAACTTTATGGAAGATAGTTTTTATAAAGCTTTTTGTGATTTTGATAGTTTTAAACTTAATAGTACATAATAAGACATTTAAAAGTGAATACAAAACTGATGAACAAAGATCAGAGTTTGTATCATCAAATTTAGCACGGAGGTAGTCTAATGGAAGAGGTGTTGGTTGATTGGAGTAGAGCACAATTTGCTCTTACTGCAATATACCACTTTTTATTTGTCCCACTTACTTTGGGGCTTGGGTTTATTGTTGCTATTATGGAGACAATCTATGTCAAAACCAATGATCTAAGATGGAAAAAAATCACAAGATTTTGGATGACACTTTTTGCAATCAACTTTGCAATAGGAGTAGCAACAGGTATTATTATGGAGTTTGAGTTTGGTACAAACTGGGCAAATTATAGTTGGTTTGTAGGTGATATATTTGGAGCACCTTTGGCAATAGAAGGGATTTTAGCATTTTTCCTAGAGAGTACCTTTTTTGCTGTAATGTTCTTTGGATGGGATAAGGTCTCTAAAAGCTTTCATCTTCTATCAACTTGGCTAGTTGCAATAGGCTCAAACCTATCTGCACTTTGGATTTTGGTTGCAAATGGATGGATGCAATACCCTGTAGGTATGGTATTCAATCCAGATACTGCAAGAAATGAAATGAGTAACTTTTGGGATGTTATTTTATCCCCTGTTGCAATAAGTAAGTTTTTACATACTATTGGTAGTGGTTATGTTATAGCTGCACTTTTTGTAATAGGAATAAGTAGCTATCTTATTCTCAAAGGCAAAGATATTTGGATGGCGAAAAAGTCTATGATTATAGGAGCAACTTTTGGGCTTATTACCTCTTTTTTCCTTATTTTAAGTGGTGATGAGTCTGCATATCAAGTAGCACAAACACAACCTGTTAAACTTGCTGCTATGGAAGGTATGTATGAAGGAAGCTCACAAGCTGGAATAGTGGCTTTGGGTGTTTTAAATCCAAACAAAACATTGGATAATAGTGAACCAATATATCTATTTGATATAGAGATTCCTTATATATTGTCGCTTTTAGGTCATCATGATGTAGATGCTTATGTTGCTGGGCTAAATGATTTGGTTTGGGGCAATAGTGAGCAAAATATTATGAGTGCTAGTGAAAAAATAGAAAAAGGTAAAATAGCTGTTGATGCTTTTAAAGAGTATAAAACTGCTATGTCAAACAAAGATATAGAAGGTGCAAGTGTCGCAAAAAATCTCCTTGATGAACATATAGGGTATTTTGGATATGGGTATTTGGACAAACCTGAAGATATAGTTCCACCTATTGGGCTTACTTTTTATAGCTTTCATATTATGGTAGCTTTAGGAGTATGGTTTACTATACTTTTTGCTATAGTACTGTTTTTAGCAACTAAAAAAGAGATTTCAAAATATACTCTTATTTTAAAATCAGCAATAGCTTCTATTCCTTTAGGATTTGTTGCTGCTGAAGCTGGATGGATAGTAGCAGAAGTAGGAAGACAACCTTGGGCAATACAAGATCTTATGCCTGTTGGTGTGGCTGTAACCAATATTTCAAGCACCAATGTAATGATTACATTTTGGTTATTTGCTATATTATTTACTGCCCTTTTAATAGCAGAGATTAAGATTATGACCAAACAGATAAGCTTAGGCTTTGAAGGGAGTAAGTGATGTTTGAAGTATTAACATTTTTACAATTACAACAATATTGGTGGATTATTATCTCTTTACTTGGTGGATTATTTGTTTTTATGATGTTTGTTCAAGGTGGGCAAACTCTTTTAAGCTCACTTTCTACCAATGAAGTAGAAAAAACAATGCTTGTAAATAGTATAGGTAGAAAATGGGAACTAGGCTTTACTACATTGGTTTTGTTTGGTGGTGCTTTATTTGCTGCTTTTCCTCTTTTTTATAGTACAAGCTTTGGTGGTGCTTATTGGGTTTGGATGGCAATACTTTTTTGTTTTATTATTCAAGCTGTAAGCTATGAGTATAGAACAAAACCAAACAACTTTTTAGGACAAAAAACCTATGAGTTGTTTTTAAATATCAACGGTAGTTTGGGTGTATTTTTGCTAGGTGCTGCTATTAGTACCTTCTTTAGTGGTAGTGAGTTTATTATAGATGAGCGAAACTTTACATTTTGGCAAAACGATTTAAGAGGATTAGAAGCACTTTTAAATCCATCAAACTATCTACTTGGATTTGCATTAGTCTTTTTGGCTAAAATCCTAGGAGCTTTGTACTTTATAAACAATATAGATCACGAAGCTATAAGAAACAGAGCTATCAATAGTATTAAACTTAATATGTTACTATTTTTGGCATTTTTTCTTACATTTTTGGCTTGGATTTTAACAAAAGATGGATTTGCAATAAGTAAAGATGGAGTTATTTATATGCAACAATATAAATACCTACTTAACTTTATAGAGATGCCTATAGTTTTGGCTATGTTTGGTATCGGTGTAGTTATGGTTATTGTAGCTGTATTTATGACTATTATATTTAAAAAGTCTTGTTGTATCAAAACAGGTGGTGTTGGAGTTGTACTTACTGTTATGGCTCTTTTACTAAATGTTGGATTTAACAATACCGCTTATTACCCTTCTACTTATGATTTACAAAGTAGTTTAACTATAATGAATAGTTCTGGAAGTGTTTATACACTTACTGTAATGGCTTATGTCTCTTTGATGGTTCCTTTTGTTTTAGCATATATCGTTTATGCTTGGTATCAAATGGATAAGATCAAAATCACAAAAGAAGAGATAGAAGCAAATAGTACACATAATTACTAGGAGTTATAAAATGATAGATTATACAACTTCACTTATATGGCTTACATTATGGCCAATAGTGATCTATATTGGATATAAATTAAGTATTTCAAATATTAAAGAAAAGGAAATAAAATGATAGCAATACCTGTTAAAACAGATAAAGAAAATGGAGTACTATCTCCATTATTTGGCAAAGCAAAATATTTTGCTTTTATACAAAATGGTAAAGTAGAGATCAAAAAAAACGAACATAGCGGTGGAAGAGCTGTTGTTAGATGGCTAAAAGATCAAGGTATAAATAAACTAATCACCTCTCATATGGGTAAAACTCCTTTTGAGTTTTTGCAAAATCTTGGTATAAAAGTCTATTTTGCTGGAGAGGAGAGGATAGAATTAACCGATGTTTTGTTAAAATACTCAGATGGGGACTTAATAGAGCTTACAAACTCAAACTTTGATATATTTATCCAAGAAGATGATCACCACCATGGAACAGAGCCCCACCATCATCATAGCCATAATGAGTCTTGTGAACATAAGTCTACTGATCCTTGTTGTACTACTACACAAGGCAGAGGAAGAGGTATGGGTGCAGGTAGCGGTCAAGGTATGGGACTTGGTAGATCTGGTGGTCAAGGTCGTGGGCTTGGAAGAGAAGATGGTCAAGGCCGAGGTATGGGACAAAATAAAGGAAACTTTAGAACACAAGCATAAAAAAGGTAGATATTTATGAAAAAAACAATTTTAGGACTTATTGGTGTTGTAATACTTATATTAGTGGGTAGCTCTATTTATGAACAGTTAAATAAAAAGGGTGCAAAATCAAAAAGGCTAGATTGTCATAAAAACGTAACCGTATTCGAAAGAGTCTATCATCAAGATAGACTTCTTTCTATCAAAGATCTACTAAATGATGGTAAATTTAAGCTTGAGTTTAGAGTAGAAAAATCCAAATATATGGATACTCAACTTTTTGAGTATGTTGATATAGAGCAAACACAAGATGAGATTTTAAACATTTTTAACCACAAAGAAGATTCCAATACTCTTAAAGTCAAAGTTTTATTATATGAAAATGATAAAAAAGACCCAGGTAAAAAGAGCAAAGAAGCATTGCTTTATGCTGGGTATTTGATGTTTGACTTTTATTTGGAAAATTCTTTAGTTTATAAGATACAAATAGACTTTATGGATATGCAAGGGCATGATATAAAGCAAACTATAGAGTGTATAAAAAACTCAATTATTACTATATGACAAATTTTAAGTTAAATAATTTTTTACCTCCTAAATAATCATTATTTAATCTAAGATTAATCAACTCTTAGGTAAGATTATATCCAAATGCATTTGGAGGATTTGCGACATTGAAAGAGATGATGCCTAAACCGACTATTTTGATAGTTGATGATATGACAACAAATTTACTTTTGTTATCAGATATTTTAAAAGATGATTATAAAATCAAAATAGCCAAAAATGGACATACAGCTTTAGAAATAGCAAATGGTTCTGATGAAATAGATTTAATCTTACTTGATATAGAGATGCCTGATATCAACGGATATGAGGTATGTAAAGAGCTAAAAAGTAGTGATAAAACAAAAAATATTCCTATAATGTTTGTAACTGCTAGAAGCAATGAAGCTGATGAAGAGTATGGGCTTAACTTAGGAGCAGTTGATTATATAATCAAACCATATGCAAAACCTGTTTTAAAAGCTAGAATAAAAAACCAAATCCATCTTAAACAAAAAACAGATCTACTAGAACAGCTTTCTATGTATGATGGACTTACAAATATCAAAAATAGAAGATTTTTTGATGAGAGCTTTGATAAAGCTTATCTAAATAGCAAAAGAGATAAAACAGATATTGCTATAATGATGATAGATGTTGATTTTTTCAAACTATACAACGACAATTACGGACATGGAAAAGGTGATGTAGCTTTGCAACAAGTTGCATATGCACTTAAATCAACTCTTAAAAGACCAAAAGATTTAGTAGCTAGATATGGGGGAGAGGAGTTTGTAGTACTACTTGAAGATATAGATGAAAAAGGGCTTCAAACAGTAGCCAAAAACCTACTTCAAAATATCCAAAGTCTAGCCATAGAGCATAAATACTCTCCTACATCAGATATCTTAACTGTTAGTGTTGGTGTTGCTTTTTATAGTTCAAAAGAGGATGTCCCAAAACTCAAAATACTTATGAGTGCAGATGAAGCACTATATAAAGTAAAAAATTCTGGAAAAAATAATTACCTAATAAGCTATATATAAGATGATAGAAACTCTTTTTATTACACTTTTTATACTTTTATTATTACTAACTTTTTATATATTAAAGCTCTTTATTGAAAATAAAAAACAAAAAATCAGATATAAATCTATCCTTGATTCACAAAATAATATTGTTCTTGTAACAACAGGATCACAAATCAAAGCTGTAAATCAAACCTTTTTAGACTTTTTTGGATATCAAAGTCTAGAAGAGTTCAAACTAAAATACCATTGTATTTGTGATCACTTTATACCAGAAGATGGCTATTTGGCTAAGGTAAACAATGGCTACTCATGGGAGCAATATATTCTTTTAAATCCAGATATTAGCCATCTAGCAAAGATAAATATTGATAATAAAGAGTATATTTTCAAAATATTTGTTAATAAAATAGAAAAAATCTACTCTTTAGATGAGATAGTAGTTACACTAGTAGATCATACAAAAGAGATCAAAACCGAACTTGAACTCATAAAACAAAAAAACATAGCAATAGAGGCAAACAATATAAAAAATCAATTCTTAGCAAATATAAGTCATGAATTAAAAACCCCTATGAATGCCATAATCAACCTAAGCACTCTAAGTCTAGAGACAAAATTAGATGAAAATCAATACAATCTACTCTCTTCTATCAATGGTTCAGCTAAACTTCTACTTTCTATAATAGATGATATTTTAGATATCACTCAAATAGAAAAAAACGAACTCTCTATAGAAAATAAAGCCTTTAATCTAATAGAACTAAGAGATGATCTAAATAATATATTTTTTACACACTCTATAAAGCAAGATCTAAAACTTATTTTTGAGTTTGATAATGATCTTCCAAAAGTTATTGTAAGTGATAAAATAAGACTATTACAGGTTTTATCAAACTTTTTAAGCAATGCTTTTAAGTTTACAAACAAAGGAGAGATAAAACTTAGTGTAAATTTACTAGAAAAAACAGATCCCAAAAAAGCAAAAATAAGATTTAGTGTCAAAGATAGCGGTATAGGCATAGATGACAAAAACAAACAACAGATTTTTGAAGCCTTTACTCAAGCGGATAGCTCTCACAATAGAAAATATAGTGGAAGTGGCTTAGGACTTGCAATATCAAACAATATCATCAAACAACTAGGAGCAAACATCGAGCTTGTAAGCACTTTAGATAAGGGAAGTGAATTTAGCTTTGTACTAGACTTGGATGTTTTTGACTGGGATAATGATCTTTATTTTAGCCAAAGCTCATCTACTACTAGCTCTTATCCTATTTTAGATGATCTAAATATTTTACTTGTAGAAGACAATGAAATAAACCAAAAAGTTGCTGCTATTATTTTGGAAAAGTCAAAAATCAACGTAGATCTAGCCC
>JAAYJJ010000040.1 GCA_012522985.1 Aliarcobacter butzleri | reverse complement strand
TTTCTTTTTGTCACAATAACAAGCAAGTGATAGTTTTTTTTGAAAAAGTTGATTTGTTACGCAGATACTCGGTAGATGATTTTAGCTCTATTTTCATTATAAAAATAGTTACCATTTTAAACATTTTTTCTTTTTTAGTATAAAAAGTTTGATTTTTTGGGGGTTTTGCTATATTTATGCTATATAAAATTTTGAGTGTTTTATAAAAATATTTTATACATCTTAAAATTCTAGTCTTAACTCTTTTAGATACTCCAATACTTGAGTTGATTTTTTATAGCCATATATAGCAAAATGTTCTTCTTGATTTTTATTTAAAATATAAGTTGTAGGAACAAATCTAGGTATTAATTCTTGTGGGATTTTATCTATATCTTTATTTAGTTTTACAAATATATAGTGTTCGTTTAGCTCTTTTTTTATCTCCTCATCACTAAAAACAAACTGCTCCATTCTTTTGCACCAGTGACAATTAGAAGAATAAACATATAAAGCTATTGGTTTATTCTCTTTTATAGCAGAGATTTTAGCTTCATCTAGATTATTATATACTATAAGCTCACTAGCATATGAAAAAAACAAACAACAAGAGATTAAAAAAAGTTTTTTCATGGATCTTGCCTATTAAATCTTTTTACATAATGGTGACAATATGGAGTTTTACCAGTTTTTGTATAATATTTTTGATGGTAATGTTCAGCTTTATAGAATATATGGTTTTTAGATGGTATTATCTTAGTTACAACATTATATCCATTGAGTTCTAACTCATGAACAAGGGAATTTGCTACCTCTTTTTCTTTTTCAGTATTGTAAAATATAGCACTTAGATATTGACTTCCTATATCTGGACCTTGACCATTAGCTTGAGTTGGATCATGTATTTCAAAAAAGAGCCTTGCCAAAGTCTCAAAATCAACCAATGTTGAATCATAAATAACCTTAACTACCTCCAAATGTCCAGTAAGTCCAGTACATACACTACCATAATCTGGATTTGGCAACCTACCGCCCATATATCCAGATACAGCCTCTTGTACTCCTTTGAACTTTTCAAAATAGTACTCAACTCCCCAAAAACACCCACCTGCGAAATAAGCCTCTTTTGTATTTGACTTTTTTATCAAATCAGCACTCATAGAACTACCTAATGTTAAGATTAAATAAGTTAAAACAAACAACCTCATCTTCATTTTAATTCACCACTTTTCATATGATGATGTATTATAATCTATCTATTTTTGTTTTAGCCTTAAATAAAATATCTACTTTGTTTTACTATGTTTGCTTTGTTTATCTTCTTCTATAAGTTCCTCTTTACAAACCTCTTTACCATATTTATTGATTATTATTTCACACTCTTTTACACCCTCTTCCCATTTACTATGTCTATTTTTTGTATAACAAGGACATATCTTACCCCAAAGCATAGCTGGAAGTAGTTGTCTATTTGGCTTAAATAAAAATGCCCCCAAATGTCCACCAACACCAATAATAAGCATAAAAAATCCAAGATTATGTATTTGAGCTGCTGCAAACATAACTATACCATCTACTTCTATGCCTAAAACATTTTTATATGTTTTAATAGCCCCTGTTATAACCATCACTATAATCCAAAAAACTATAAAAGCATATCCCAATCTCTGCTCTGGTAGATACTTTTCACTTGGTGGCTCTTCTTTGCCTAAAACCATAGCTTTAATCACCTCAACAGACTCTTTTACATCTCCTTTTTTAGGTAAAATATCAAACTCTTTTCTCATAAAATGATAAACTAAATGATAAAACCCAACTGCTATTAAAACTATACTAAAAAAATAGTGCCACCAAAGTGTTATATAATAATCAGCACTCCACGCCATAAAAGGAACTTCATTTAACATATATCTTTTATAAACAGGCATTTGCCCAAATCCTGTAAAGAATAGTCCAAAAATCGATATAGCAGTAAGAGCATGAACTATTCTATTGGATAATGATTGTCTTTTTACTTTCATATCTCTTCCTTACTATTTTCTTTTTTACTTTTGTGTACAGCTATAGCAGCAGCACTAATTCCAGCTATTGGAGCTATAATAGTAGCAGCTAACCACATAGAAGCATCACTCATCTTATCATCTATACCAACTTTCATATGTGGTCTTCCTGCTCTTTTATCGTTTTTTGCCTCTTTATCTTTTAAAATAGCCTTATTTATCTCTTCAAATGGTACTTTTGAGATATATATAGTACTTGTTCCTCCTGCTTCATTAAGTCCATAAAGATATCCACCTATCTCACTAGCTCTTTTTTGTGCAAGAGCTTTTATCTCTTCAAATTCACCAAATTTTATAGCATCTTTTGGACATGCTGTTTGACAAACAGGAAGTTCCCCTTTTGCTTGAAGATCATAACAACCATCACATTTATACATCACTCCACCTCCAGCTAATGTAGGAGCTATTTTTAAATAAAGCCCTACTCCTGCTTGACGAGTTGGTATTTCCCATGGACAAACATCCCTACATTTAGCTCCACCCATACAATAATCCCTATCAATATGTACCATACCCTCTTTGCTCTTTTCTATAGTTCCAAAAGGACAAAGATTCATACAAGCTGGATTATCACAATGCATACATCTTCTTGGTACATAAACATCTTCACCATTAACACTTACCTTTTCAACAAAAGTCCAATTATAAGGAGTAAGTCTATCTACTCTATCTCTTTCATTTGACCAATCCTCATACTGTTTTCTTGGCCAATATGGCTTTAGAGGTAGCTCTGGCTCTGGGAAGTGTATAGAGTTTTTATCTCTACAACTACTAACACACTTTGGAGTATCAAAATCCTTACATCCATCACAAAGTGTTAAATCTATATATGATCCTATTTTTTGATTTTGAGTTGTTTTTATCTCCTTTGTAGCACTTAGTGTAGTAGGAGTTGCTATCATAGCTCCACTAGCTATACCTAAACTTGCTTTTTTAAAAAAGAGTCTTCGTTCCTTATCTATCATTATATTTTACCTATTTTGATTTTTCGTAAATATACCAACAAACACTTAAAACTACCATAACTTTTAAGTGTTAATCTTTTTTTTAAAAGTTGTTTTTTTCCTTTGATAAAATTCGCTACTTTACTACACCCAATTTAGAAATAATTTGATTATATCCTTTATTTGAACTATTTTGATTTTTATCTATAGGAGATAATAATTGTTGTTTTATATTATCATAATAACTCTTTTCTAAAGACTTCAACCTAGATATCTGCTCTTGTAAAATAGTCAAATTTTGATCTTTTGGTACAATATAAGGAGTAAGTATTAAAACTAAAGATTTTTTATCTACCATATCACTTTTATGTCTAAAAAGCCCTCCAATAGCTGGAATATCTCCTAAAAATGGTATCTTTTCATTTGCTATAAACTCTTTATTTTGTATATATCCTCCAAGTATCACATTTTCACCATTTTCTACTATGGCTGATGTTAATATCTCTTTCTTATCACTCATAGGATAAAGTGTAGATTCTTTGCTATTTGATTCTTCTTGTTCTACTACAATATCTAGCATAACTTTATCATTTTTGGTAAGTCTTGGTTTTACTTTAAGCAACAAACCTATATCCACTCTTTCTATATGTGGGATAGGGTTACCATTTTTATCTACACTTGTACTTGTTTGTATGGATTGGCGTTTACCTATATAAATAGATGATTCTTGATTATTTAGTGCTAATATAGATGGTTCTGATACTATCTCTATTACACCATCTTGCTCCAACAAAGATAGTGCCGCCCAAAGATTGAGTGAGCTTTTAACCATTTTTGTAGGATAATCAAATCCTATAGGAAGCTCCACACTACCAGCTTTGAGTCCTAGCTCTGATGAAAGATTGTATAAAGAGTTACCACTATAAAGTGCACTATTTAATCCATATTTAAAACCAATCTCTTTTATCTTTGATAAACTAAGTTCTATTATTTTAGCTTCTACAAAAATCTGTTCCTTACTAACATCAAGCTCTTTTATAAACTCTTCTATTTCATTAACATCTTTTTCAAATCCATATAAAAAGATCTTATTTGTGTTTTTATCTATATCAAATGTTACTAAGTTTTTATCATAAGAGTTGATAAAAAACTCTGAAATCTCTTTTGATTCTATATTTTTAAGCTCTATGATTTTTCTAATTTTATATTTATTATTTGATCTATCTACTATTTTATAT
>JAAYJJ010000039.1 GCA_012522985.1 Aliarcobacter butzleri | reverse complement strand
GACAAAATCCATCAAAGTTACCAGAATATAGTAAATCCATAGCATCTATTATCATAGCTATATCAGTTGAGTTTTTTCCTGTTGTATATGAAAACTGTTGTATTGGTACTATTGATCTTTCTAATAACACATGTTTCCAACCACTTAGTTGTGTATCAGTCCAATCACCATAGATTCTTTTAACATTTGCTATACCATATTTGCTTATCTCTTCTAAAAGAGGAGCTATTATATTGTGCGATGTATTATCTGCATCTATTAAAACAGCAAGTTTTGCTTCATGATTTTTCATATTAACACCTCGCTTAAAGGTAGTTTTGGAACAATATGTGTACTGTTTTTATCATGGTAATATAGAGTATTACTATCTTCTATAAGTTTGACCTTTTGTATTGCTTTTCCTACAGCTATAGCAAAAAGAGGCTCTATATCACTAGGAAGTTCTAAAATCTCTTTGTATTTTGCTCTATCAATAGATGCTAACATACATCCATCAAAACCTTTTGCCTTAATGCCTAGCATAATATTTTGCATAGCTATACCAGCATCTACTATAGCATACTCTTTTAGTGAAATATCTTGACATACTATAATAAAAGCTGATGGCATCTGCTCTATACTAGGACCACTCCAGCTTAGGTTGGAAGCCCATTTAAGAGGCTTGAAAATCTCTAATTTTTGTGGATCTTGATCTACTATTTTATATCTAAGAGGTTGAGCATTTCTTGCACTTGAACTTATCCTAGCTAGTTCAACTAAATCTACTAAATCTTGATGATTTATAGAAAAACTACCATCAAAAACCCTATAACACCTACTGTTTTGTACTAAATTGTATAAACTTTCAAATAACATTAAAAACTCCAACAATATTTATGATATAATACCAAAATGAATATAAAACAATTACTAGATAATGAAGTAAGTTTAAGAAATAGTGCATTGGAACTCTCTTTTGATAAACCAGATCCGCTTATGATAGCTAAAAAGTATAATGACGAGTATATAAGCTTGTTTTGTGCATTGTTTGCTTATGGTAAGGCAACTAAAATAGTTGAGTTTTTAGATAGTATAGATTTTGCACTTTTTAATGAAAGTGAAGAGCAGATAAGAGAGAGTTTAAGAGGCTTTTATTATCGCTTTCAAAATAGTGAAGATATTATTAACTTTATTATAGCTATCAAAAGAGTTAAAAATCTAGACTCTTTACAAGAGCTTTTTTTACAAGGCTATAAAGATAAAAATAGTGTACTAGAGGGGATTGATTGTCTTATCAAAACAATCTACTCTCTTAGTGATCATAGCTCACAAGGTTATAGCTTTTTGATAAGCTCACCTTTTAAAAGAGATAAATTAGCTTATATCAAAGAGATTTCCAACTCTCCATATAAAAGATGGAATATGTTTTTAAGATGGATGGTTAGAAAAGATCATTTAGATATGGGACTTTGGGAAAAAGTAGATAAAAAAGATCTTATTCTACCACTTGATACACACACTTTTCATATTTCACAAAAACTAGGACTTCTATCGAGAAAAACTTATGATCTTAAATCAGCCCTTTTAGTAACTCAAAAACTAAGAGAGTTTGATAAAGAAGATCCTATAAAGTATGATTTTGCCCTATATAGGATAGGTCAGGAGAAAATAGATCTTCTTTAGTCTTAGGCTCTTATATTTACAAGGCTATCAGTTAGCTCTTTTTGTATCTCTATAGATTTAGCTCCTGCTTGATATGCTATAGGAGATGCTACTTGCCCAGCAATCTGCTCTATAAGCTCATCAGTAACTTCTGTATTACTTGCCATATCATCAGCAAGTGATAGTTTTGTAAAAGCTTCAGTTGCAACATTTAGTTGTTGCATATTTTGCATTAATACATTTGTATTTAGGTTGTTATTTATTTGCATAATCACTCCTTTGTAAAATCAAGTGAGATAGAGTTTACACAATGTCTTGTGTTTTTAGATGTAAATCCCTCACCTCTAAAGACATGCCCTAAGTGTGCTTTGCATGTAGCACAAACTATCTCTGTTCTTAGCCCATCACTATCAGGTATCTCTTCTATGGCACCATCTATAGCCTCATCGAAGCTAGGCCAACCGCTTTTGCTATCAAACTTACTTTTTGATAAAAAAAGCTCACTTCCACACTGCTTGCATTTATAGATACCATCTTCTTCATGATCGTTGTTTTTATCACTAAATGGCCACTCTGTACCTTCGTGAATAACCACCCTTTCTGCTTCTGGAGTTAGTTGTTTTATTTGCATTAAACTATCCTTTGCAAATAGTGATGTTATAAATAGTATAGTTAAAATATACAAAACTCTTTTCATTAAATATCCTCATTTTTGATTGTACATATTTTAAACTTAGCAACTCTATTTGATTCTACTTTAATTGGAATTATAAGGTAGTTTTCAAAATAGTATTTTTGATCTTTAGTAAACTCTCCATCAACTCTATCTAAAAAAAGTGTTTCAATAGACTTAAATCTTTGTTCATCTAGCTCAAAATCTTCTATCTTTTTTCTTATTTCATATATAGGGGTATCATATCTTACATCAAAGCAGTTTTTATCAATATTTGTAATAAAATTGATATCTTTTTGTGCCTCATCAAAAATCTCTCCTACTATCTCTTCTAAGATGTTTTCCATAGTTACAATACCCAAAACTTCATTATCTTCTTTGATTATAGCTAAAGTTTGTTTGCTTTCTTGAAAACTAAGAAGCAAATCATCTATTTGATGACTTTGATCTATAAAAAATGGTGGATCAAGCTCTATAT
>JAAYJJ010000038.1 GCA_012522985.1 Aliarcobacter butzleri | reverse complement strand
TCCTGAAATAAGCAAAATTGCACCACTTTTAAGATCTAGCATTTTATTCCTTTAGTTTTAACATCAACGTTATCTCTTTGCCATCTGTTAGGGCATTGATAGCTTCTTGATTGAGTTTTTTTAGTAGTGGTTTTATCTCATCCATTGCGAACTTTGAAAGAACTAGTTTGATTGGATAACTTTCTTTAAACTCATATCCTTTTACCTCTTCTAGGGCTTTGTCTATAATATCTGATAGATCTAACCAATCATCCTCTCCTAGCTCTTCTATAGCTTCTTTTGTCTCTTTGTCCATACCTATAAGGTTTTTTATCCTCATAAGCTCAGAGCCATCTAAAACTCCACCTTGTTTGATAGTTGGTTTTTGGATAATAGACTCATCTGATTCTACTTCTATATCACTAGCAATATCATCTACCAATGAATCCAAATAGCTAATACTATTTTGTGCTTCAAAATCGTTTATAAACTCTTTTTTAATCTCACTTTTTTGCTCATATGTAATCTTATCTATCAACTCTTTTAAAATAGATATTAAATGGTTTGGTAAAAATGGTCTATTTATAACAAAATCTTTAGCCTTATCAAATGATAATATATCATTTGTGATTGCTCCTAGTTTTTTGCTATATTGTTTAATAAGGTTAAATCTATCATCGATATAGTAGTGATCTACTATAATAATATCATAAAAAGTATCTATTTGACTGTTATCTGTGATAATTAGATCTATATCTAGTTTTTTACATACTAAATCAAAAATCCTTTTTATAATATCCTCTTGAGTAATCAATAATAAAGTCATTTTATTTGAATTAACCTTTGCTCTTGTAGTTTAAAAACCCTATCACACCTATTTGCCAAATCCATCTCATGAGTAACCAATACCAAAGCTCCATTTTCTTTTTTAATATACTCAAACAATGTATCAAAAACTATTGATGCTGTCTCTTTATCAAGATTACCAGTTGGCTCATCAGCAAATATAATTTTTGGTTTTTTTGTTAAAATTCTTGCTATTGACAATCTTTGCTGTTGTCCACCTGAAAGGGTACCTATGTTTTGATTTATAATATGATCAATATGCAACAATTTTAACAAACTCTCATCTATAGTGGTACTATTTAAAATGCTTGAAATCTCTAAATTCTCTTTTGCATTAAAACCACGGAAAAGATAGTGTGCTTGGAATATTATACCAAAATATTCTCTTCTTATCTTTAAAATCTCCTCTTTTTTCAAAGAATATATAGATTTTCCATCAAAAAGCACTTCACCACTTTTGGGTTTAAGGAGTGTTGAGAAGATATTTAAAAGTGTAGATTTACCACATCCACTACTTCCTACAATAGCTAAACTCTCTTTTTTGTGTAGATCTATGTTTATATTGGAAAAAAGGGGATAATCAAAGTTATGTGAGATATCCAAAGCCTTCAAAAGAGGCTTTGGATGGTTTGAGATAGTATGATCTGTTTTATTTAAACTTAAATCAATCTCCATAGTTAATAATCAGTAATATCAACCAAGTTGAGCAGCAACTTCAGCAGCGAAGTCTTCTTCTTTTTTCTCTATACCTTCACCTAGTTCAAATCTTATATATTCAACTATTTTAATAGA
Organism: Aliarcobacter butzleri; assembly: GCA_012522985.1. Lineage (GTDB taxonomy): Bacteria > Campylobacterota > Campylobacteria > Campylobacterales > Arcobacteraceae > UBA6211. Next base: position 10,835 of record JAAYJJ010000038.1, on the reverse strand, counting down.
TGGATCAACCTCAGCTATAGCTTGTTCTACGCTTTTTTTGTCATCCATTACATATGCTTGTGAAAGTAGTGCCATTTGCTGATCAAGTGGAGTGTTATCTGTGATAAATCTCTCTATTTGCCCAGGGAGGATTTTGTCCCAGATTTTTTCTGGTTTACCACTGTTTTTAAGCTCCTCTTTTAGATTTGCTTCAACTTCAGCCATAATCTCAGGAGTTAGTTGAGATTTACTTACAAATTGTGGTATTTTTTTCAAAGGTTTTTTAAGTCTTACCAACTCTTCGTTTTCTTTTTCAACTTCTGCTCTTATAGCTAAAAGCTCTTTTTCTACAAACTCTTTATCTAGCTCTGTATAGCTTATAACTGTTGGTTTCATAGCACTTGCATGCATAGCTATACTTTTAAGTAGTGCAGTAGTTTTTTCTTTTGCAGCATCATCACAAGTAGCAGCTAGAATAACACCTACTCTACCATTAGTATGTACATAACCATTTACTACACCTTTATCTGTAGCAATTGTTACCATTTTTCTAGCAACTAAATTTTCTCCAATAGTTGCTATTTGGCTTTTCATATACTCTTCAAAAACTACCCCATTAATAGTAGTTTGTAAAAGCTCTTCTGTACTACTAGCTCCTGTTGTTTGAACATGAGCAGTAATATCTTGAGTTAGATTGATAAAACCATCATTTTTAGCAACAAAGTCTGTTTGAGAGTTTACTTCTGTCATTGTTGCTTTTGTAAAATCATCATTTATCAAAATAGAGATAAGCCCTTCAGCTGCTACGTTACCAGCTTTTTTTGCTGCTTTACCTAAACCAGCTTCTCTTAGCTTGTCTATTGCTAGTTCCATATTTCCATCAGTTTCACTAAGAGCTTTTTTGCAGTCCATCATCCCTGCACCAGTTGCCTCTCTTAGTTCTTTTACCATTTGTGCTGTAATTTCTGCCATTTTTAGTCCTCCTTAGTTGCTTCTTCGTCTTCGATTATCTCATCAGCTTCAGCCATAGCCTCTTGTAATACCTCTTCTTGCTCTTCTTGAGATACAGGCTCACCATCAATCACTCCACCATTTTCTAGATAAGCTGATCTTCCTTCGTTGATAGCTGCTGCCATCTCTGTACAAAATAGTTGAATAGATCTTATAGCATCATCATTTCCAGGGATTGGATAATCAATAACATCTGGATCACAGTTTGTATCTATAGGAGCAACTACTTTGATTCCCATTCTTCTAGCTTCAGCAATAGCAATTTTCTCTTTTGCTGCATCTATAACAAACATCAAATCAGGAAGTTGTTTCATATCTTTGATACCACCTAGATAAAGCTCTAGTTTTTCCTCTTTTCTATCAAGCATCAATGCCTCTTTTTTTGTTAAAAGAGCAGTTTGACCCTCTTCTTTCATTTTTTTGATAACTTCTAGTTTTCTTATTGATTTTTTGATTGTTCCGTAGTTTGTAAGCATACCACCCAACCATCTATAATTTACATATGGCATACCACAGCTTATAGCAGCTTGTTTAATAGTTTCACTTGCTTGTTTTTTTGTACCAACAAAAATCATTGTTTGACCTTCAGCAGCTGCATCTCTTACTACATTGTATGTATATCTAAAATATCTTAGAGTCTTTTGTAAGTCAATAATATAGATATTTTTTCTTACACCAAAAATAAATTTTTTCATTTTTGGGTTCCATCTTCTTGTTTGGTGTCCAAAATGTACACCACACTCCAATAAATCTTTCATTGTAACCATTAATTTGCTCCTTGCAATAATATTTTTGTTTTGGTTTTGCCTCTGTATCCCTTAACACGTTTGTGCAACCAATTCAAGGATTGATACATGTGAGGTATCTATTATATAAATAGAGTTTGCGATTTTACCTAAAAAAAACTAAATATATACTTAAAGATGATTTTTATAAATTATATGATACAATTACTATTATATATTTAAGGTAATTAATGGCAAAAGAAAAAGCTTATAAGCTACTAGCTATACAAGAGGGCATAACAAACAACAAAGCAAAAGAGCTAATAGACAAAGGACTCGTTAGTGCAAATGGCAAAAAAATAGTAATAGCTCGTGGTGAGATATCAAATGAAACAGTTTTTAAAATAAAAGAGATTCCAAAAGTAAGAAAGATTTTTGAAGATAACGATATTTTAGCAGTAGATAAACATGCATATCTAAATACAAGTGAACTTGAAACTCTATATCCTACCTATTTATTGTTAAATAGATTAGATAGAGAGACAAGTGGAGTTGTGCTTTTTGCAAAAAATAAAGAGTTTCAACAAAAAGCCATACAAGAGTTTAAAGAAAATAGAGTCTATAAAGAGTATGTTGCTGTAGTTGAAGGTAAAGTTATAGATGAACTCACATGTGACTTACCAATAAGCACCATCAAAGGCAAAAGTGCCAAAAGTAAAATAGATTTACGAAATGGTAAAAGTGCTAAAACTACAGTCTATCCTATGATGATAGAAGGGCATAAAAGCAAGGTTAAAATTGTTATACAAACTGGTAGAACTCATCAAATAAGAGTTCATTTAGCGTACTTAAATCTACCAATTATTGGAGATTTGCTTTATGGAAAACCATCTAATAAAGTTCATAGAATGCTTTTACACTCAAGACAAACAAAACTCTTTGATTATAGCTTTGAATCACCTGAACCAAAAGAGTTTAGAGCATATGGGTTTAACTAAACTTTAAGATAACTTTACGGTAGAATCGCTATTTTAGAAAGTTCTATTCTTAAAATATGCTTAATTAATCTGTTTTAAAGTTTTCTTTTTGTAAAATTGTGAAATTTTTAAAAAAAGGTAAGTATAGTGTTTGATTTTATAACAAGTTCGATTAAAACAACAGTCAATAAAATAAGATTTCAAGATGATGAAAAGGCTCTTAAAAATGCAATTACTGAGCTAAGAAAAGCTCTTTTAAAGGCTGATGTTCACCATAAAACAACTAAAGAACTTGTAACTAATATTGAACTAAATACCAAAAAGCTAGGTATTGGGCAAAATAACTTTTTAAAATCTCTAAAAGATGAATTAAGCTCTATTCTTACAGCAAATGGAAATCAAGGCTTTGTTTTTGCACCAACTCCACCAACAGTTATATTAATGACTGGTTTACAAGGAAGCGGAAAAACTACTACAACAGGAAAACTAGCAAACTATCTTAAAACTAGAAAGAAAAAAGTTCTAGTAGCAGCAGCAGACCTTCAAAGACTAGCTGCTGTTGAGCAACTTAAACAAATAGCAGCTCAAATAGATGTAGATATCTACTTTGATGATCATGAAAAAAACCCAGTAAGTATAGCAAAAAATGCTCTTCAAAAAGCAAAAAGTGAACACTATGATGTGGTTTTAATAGATACTGCTGGAAGACTTGCTATTGATAATGAGCTAATGACTGAGCTAAAAGAGGTTAAAAATGCAGTTAATCCTAGTGAGATATTTTATGTTGCAGACTCACTAACAGGACATGATGCTACAAGAACTGCTACTACCTTTAAAGAAGAGATTGGTATAGATGGTGTTATTTTATCAAAATATGATGGTGATACAAAAGGTGGAGTGGCTTTATCTATAGCTCATCAAGTAGGAGTTCCTCTTAGATTTATAGGTATTGGTGAGAAAATGCCTGATTTGGAAGTTTTTATACCTGATAGAATAGTAAGCAGACTTTTAGGTGCTGGAGATATAGAAGGACTTGCAGAAAAAACATCAGCAGTTATGAATGAAAAACAAGCAAAAGCTGTTGCTAAAAAGATCCAAAAAGGTGAGTTTAACTTTAACGACTTTTTAGAGCAACTTGAGATGATCAAAAAACTAGGAAGTTTAAAATCCATCATCTCTATGATCCCAGGGCTTTCACAAATGGCAGGACCTCTAAAAGAGATGGATTTAGATAACTCTAAAGAGATAGTTCAAATCAAAGCTCTTATTGGTTCTATGACTCCAAAAGAGAGAGAAAACCCATCTTTGCTAAACCCTAGTAGAAAAAAAAGAATCTCAAATGGTGCAGGACTAAATGAAACACAGGTAAATAAGATCTTAAAACAGTTTAAAAATGCCTCAAAAATGGCAAAAAAACTATCAAATAAAGGCGGGATGAAAGGCTTTACAAATATGTTAGCTCAAGCACAAAAAGGCATACCCCAAAGATAAGTAGTTTTCTACTTATCAAATATTTAGATAAGCTTTTAGCAAAGAGTTTTTTTAAGTATTTAAAAAATACTAACAAATAAGGAGAACAAAACAATGACAGTAATTAGACTAACAAGAATGGGTAGAAATAAAAAACCTTTTTATAGAATAGTTGTAACTGATAGTAGAAAAAGAAGAGATAGCGGATGGATTGAGTCAATAGGTTATTTCAACCCTGTAAGTGAGCCAAAAGTAGTTAAAATAGATGAAGAAAGATTAAACTACTGGTTGAGTGTTGGTGCTCAAATGAGTGAAAAAGTTAAAAAACTTAGCGGAAAATAACAAAAGTCTTTAAATGATAGTTAATTTTATTAAAAACTATTGTACATTAATAGCAATCAACCCTGATTTAATCTCTGTTGAGATGGATAAGAGTGCTGATGATTTTTATGAAATAACTATCAAAGCACACCAAATAGATGTAGGTAAAATCATAGGTAAAAATGGAAATATGATAAACTCTTTAAAGACTATCATCAATGGTTGTAAAGCTAAAGATAATATCTCTTATAAAATACAAGTTGTTGCTATAGATGAGTGATAAAATCTACTTAGGTAAACTTGGTAAAAGTGGTGGTTTAAAAGGTGAGCTTAAAGTCTATCTTGATACTGATTTCCCACAAGCTATCAAAAAAAACTCTACTCTTTTAACTAATAAAAATATCTTATTAGAAGTGGAAAAATTTGATATAAATAGAGGTATTATTAAATTTACCTCTTATGATGATTGTGATACAGCTAAAAAACTAACAAATCTTGAACTTTTTACTACTAAAGAGGATTCAAAAGAGTTATGCAAACTAAAAGATGGTGAATATTTTTGGTTTGATATCATCTCTTGTAGTGTTTATGAAGATGATTTACTTTTAGGAATAGTAGATGATATCCATAGATTTCCTTTAGGTGATTATCTTGAAATCAAAGTAGATAACTCTTTGGTAGAGAAAAATCTACCAAAGGTTTTTTTGATACCATATATTCAAAAAACTTATATTTTAAATGTTAATCTTAAAGATAAGCTTATCCATACAACCAACGCTTTGGCAATACTTGAAAATAGTTAAAGAGTATCATTATAACTCATTGACATAACAAACTAATTATATTATAATATACTATCCAAAGTAAAATAAGAATTAGGTTTATAATGTTTGATGCTATTTTTAAGATTGAAGAGATAGTTACACTACCTTCAAAAACACTATTTTTTAAACAAGTTGATGAAACTCTTATAGTTATTATTGATGTAAATATGGTTTTATATAAACTTAATACCATCAATTTCCAAATAATAGAAAAAATTGAACTACAAATACCAAAAGAGACTCTTTTGGTGTTTTTTGTTATCAATAAAGATGAGCTTATATTTTCAACAAAAGAGAATACTCTTTTTATTTATAACGTAAACTCACACTATACTAAACAAATAGAGTACTTTTTAGATAGCCCAATAAATGATATAAGAACAACTAAAGATAACTTTTTTCTAGTTTGTAAAAATAGTGCTAATAAACTCTGTTTTTTTGATTTGGAGACAAAAAACTTTGCCTTTATAATACAAAATAAAACAGATGCAAAACTAATAAAACACTTTTTTTCTTTAGACTCTCAACTTTTAGTTATGATATATGATGATGGTATGGTATATGTATATAATATCTTTTGGCAAAATTTACAACATAGCTTTCAAATAGATGGTTATGCAACTGATGGTTTTGTATATGATAAAAATAGTAAAATTTTTATTACTACAAAAGATTCAACATACCCTTTTTGTTCATATGATCTTACTAGCAATCAGCTCTTAACAAGCAATGCAGATATTACAGATGTATCAACTTGCTATACAGATATAACTCATACATCTTCTTTGGTTGGCAATGATAGTGGTATGGTCTTTTTAATAGATCTTCAAACATTAGAGATAATGTATAACTTTGTCTTTGAACGCCCTATTAAAAAGGTATTTATCAATAATGAACTTATAATAATTATCCTAGATAATAATCAGTTATACTTTTTTGCAAAACAACATAACTTTGAAAAGACATTATTACATCTAAAAAACAAAGAGTATAAAAAAGCTTTTGATTTGATTGAGGAAAATATATTTTTATATATGAACCCAACTATTTTAACATTGGTCAATAGCTTATGGGAGACTTTATTACAAAAAGCTATCTATTTTATAGGTGAAGATAAAGTAAGCCTAGCTCTTAGGATGATAGAGCCTTTGTTTGCTATCAAAAGTAAAAAAGAGTTATATGATACGATTATATCAAATCAAGCAGTTGTTATAGAGTTTAATCAAGCTATTAAACGTAATAATATAGAACAAGCTTATAGACTCTGTGAAGAGTATAGCTTTTTGAAAAAATCATTAAACTATACAAAGCTAGAAGAAGAGTGGTTAAAGTTATTTGCAACTATAGAACAGATGGTACTTACAAACTCCCCAACAGAGCAGATTTTAACTCTAGCTAAACCATATTATACTCTAAATGATAAATACAAAATGATTATAGAGCTTATTAATAATGCGGAGATATTTATAGCTGTAGAAAATAGTATTAAAAATAAACAATTTTATCTTTTTTATAAATATAGTCAAAAATACCCATTTTTACTTTATAGCTCTGTGGGTAAAGAGATAGATCTTATTGGCAAAAAGCTTTTTTCTAGACTTACAAAGCTAAATGAAAACGATGAAGAGTTTAACACTATTAGTGATTATTTAAAACATTTTCCACAATACAAAGCAAAAGCCGAACAACTAAAAACAGATTCACAAGTGCATAAAATATTTAAAAAAGCCATCAATGAAACAAATATAAAGCTTATCTATCATCTTATATCCGTAAATCCTTTTTTAAAATCAACTCCAGCTTATTTTGAACTAATGCATATAGTTCAAAAAGATTTTCAAATCTTTAATCTTTTGGTTTATGAACAAGGATTTAATGTAGCATATAAAATAATCTCAAAATATTTCTCTATAGATTTACTTTATACCAAAATAAACAACTATATGAAGATCTATTATATGCAACAAATAAAAAATCTAGATATTTCTTCTATAGATCAAGCCCTATATCTATATAAAAAACTATTTGGTAGTGATGATATTTTGATCTATCTTTTAAAGCATTTTAATAAGCCTATGCCCAATATAAACCCAAATATTGAGCTATATTCAAAATATAATAGAAATATCCTAGAATATGAGAGTAAATTAAGCAAATGCTAAGAAATGTATATGTAAAATGCTGTTGTGGCTTTATATATTTATAAAGAGTATGTTTAAGGATATGTGATGCGAATTAATACTAATATTAACTCTATGCTAACTAATGAAAGATTAACCGAAATAAACAAAGCTATTGGTTTAGCTGTGGAGAGGTTAGCAACTGGACTTAGAGTAAATAGATCGTCTGATGACCCTTCAGGACTTGCAATATCTGATAAACTTAGAACTCAAGCAAGTTCACTATCTCAAAGTATTAATAATGCCTCATTGGGAGTCTCTTTATTACAAATAGCTGATAAAGCTATGAGCGAACAATCAAATATCTTAGATGTTATTAAACAAAAACTTATTCAAGGATCTAGCCAAACTACAAGTGAGCAAGGGCGTAAGATAATATCTTCGGATATTGTAGGTTTGCTAAAACAACTAGATCAAATAGCATCTCAAACAAAATATTATGATAAATTTCTTTTACAAAAAGATGAAGACAGTCAAGATAAAACAGAAAAAATAGTATTTATTTTGGGTGAAAGAGCAGAAAATGTAGTTGAAGCTAGAGATGGAATACAAGCAAATAGTGCTGGTTTAGCAAAAAGCTCAACACATACTCTTTCTTCTTTAAAAACTCTTGCTAATAATACAGATGGCTTAAGCTTTAATGATATGCAAAACTATATGGCTACTATTGATATGGCTTTAACTGATTTAAACCAATATAGAACAGATTATGGTGCAGTTCAACAACAAGTAGAATCAACTATGAGAAATCTTGTTGTTCAAAAAACAAGTATCCTAAGTGCAGAATCAACTATACGAGATGCAAATATGATGGATGAGTTTGCTAGATTGAAACAAAATCTTATCACTTATGAAGCTGGTACCTTCGCTCTAGCTCAAGCAAATATGACTAGGGAAGGTACTTTAAGTATTTTGGTTTAGAAGCTTATGACTTCTTTAAAAAGCAAGTTTTTAGGTAGATTTTAACCCCATTTACCCTACCTTCTATATGTCCAGCAACATCTCCAAGGCTTATGTTTTTAACAACTGTACCTCTTTTTGCTGTAAATCCTGCACCTTTAACCTCAAGGTCTTTGATAATAGTTACACTATCACCTTCAGCTAAGATATTGCCATTTGCATCTTTTTTATTTTCACTATCATCACTTATAACTATACCACTATCAGCAATAGCTTTTTCTTCATCTTCAAGATACATCATATCTATAAGCTCATTTGCCCATGGATCATTTAGCTGTTTTAGTGTTCTATATACCAAAATCTGAACAATTCTTTCTTCACTCCACATAGAATCACTTAAAATTCTCCAATGGCTTAAATCAACTTCAGCTGGATTATCAACTCCATCAAAACAAGTTTGACAAAGTAGCACTGATCCATCAGCTCCATCATCGTTTAAGTTTACTTGATAAGCTCTAAGTTCCTCTTTACTTCCACATAATTCACATTTATGTCCACTTCTTTGTTTTAAACTCTCTTCTAAACTCAATTTATTCTCCTTTTTTTGCTTGTTCTATTAGTTCGTTTAGTCTCTTTTCGTATATTATAGCATTTTCTTTATTAGTTGATTCAAACCTAGTAACCAAAATAGGTGTTGTATTACTAGCTCTAACCAAAGCCCAACCATCTTTAAAAACAACTCTAAGCCCATCTATATCGATAATCTCTTTGATTATAGGGAAGCTTGGATCTGGGTTTTTTAAAAGAAGTTTTAATCTATCTATTATTTTAAACTTCTCCTCTTCAGTAGCAGGAACTTTTAGCTCCTCAGTACTATATACTTGTGGCAAAGAGTCTATAACTTTATCTATATCCATACCATTTTTGATAAGTTCAAGTATCCTAAATGTAGCATATATGGCATCATCATAGCCAAAATATCTATCAGCAAAAAAGATATGTCCACTTACTTCACATGCTAAATCTGCATTTAGCTCTTGTAGTTTTACTTTTAGATTGCTATGTCCTGTTTTATACATCACAGCCTTACCACCACCGCTATTTATCATATCATACATAATCTGGCTACATTTAACCTCACCAATAACAGTTGGATTTTGCATAGTTTTTGCAAAAAGTATTGCTAAAATATCACCTTTTACATTGTGCTTTTTTGTTAAAAATGCTATTCTATCAGCATCTCCATCATAAGCAAAAGCAAAACTAAATTCCTCTTTTTCTAGCTCTTTTTTAATATCAACTAGATTTTTTTCATCACTTGGATCTGGGTGGTGGTTGGGAAATGTACCATCTGGTTTACAATAAATACCATGATAGTTTAGCTCTAGTTTATCAAAAATCTCACTTAAAACTGTATCAGCTACACCATTGCCACAATCTATAACAAATCTTTGTTTAAAGCCTCTTAGATGTTCAAAACTATTTACCATATAATCAATATAAAGCTCTTTTACATCAATATCTATTGAAAAATCATCATCTTTAATCTCTTTGTTTTGATTTGCTATAATACTTTTACCTAGATCATATATATCTTGTCCAAAAAATGGCTTTTTATCTATAGTAATCTTAAATCCATTGTATTGGCTAGGGTTATGTGAGCCTGTAATCATAATAGATGCACTAGGTGTAATATCATCAAAAGAGTTAAAGTTACTAAAATAATTCACCCCAGTAGCTACCATACCCATATTAAGTACCTTACATCCACTAGCATTTAGTCCACTTGCTAGATATGAAAAAAGTTCTGGGGAGTGGCTTCTTGCATCATATCCTATAGCCACATATGGCACACAGCAGTCAAGCCTTTCATAAATCCTAAGTCCTAAAAAATAGCCTATTAGTTTAACTGAACGTTCGTTTAGTTCTGTACCAACTATACCTCTTATATCATACTCTCTAAATATAGATTTTTCTATCAATATTGTTCCTTATTTGTACTCTTGTAATTTTCCCAAAAAAACTGGTGCTGCATGTCCACCTACTATAGCTCTTCCTTTGGTATTGCCACTACTATCTTGGATATAAAATGTTGGCGTACCAAAAGGATTTAGTCCTTGTGGATATGAAGATGGATCTTTATAATCTATTTCACATATTATAAAATAGTGTGATAGATATAGATTTAATCTTTCACTATCAAAGGCCACATCTTTCATATATTCACAAGCTGGACAACCATCCATAGTAAACATTACTAAAAGCATCTTATCTTCACTCTTTGCTTTTTGTAAAGCCTCATCATATGAGTTGATATACTCTAGCTTAACAGCAAAAAGCATAGAAGATAGCAAAAGTATAAGTGTAACTATTTTTTTCATCACTCTCCTTATTGTATGTTAGATATAAACTCTTTTGGAGATTTGTATCCTACTACTCTTTTAGATT
>JAAYJJ010000037.1 GCA_012522985.1 Aliarcobacter butzleri | reverse complement strand
CTTGTGTATGAATCTTTTTTTGCATAGAACTCCTTTATTTAGTTTTACTTCCTTATCTTAGCTATATTTATATATTAAATCAATAAATTTAAAAAAAATCTTTAAAATCTATATTATTTGAATACGAATTGATACAAAATAGTATTCTTATAAAAAACTATTATAAAAGAATTAATATTTAATAATCAATTAACACTTATATGTAATAATTTTTCACTTCAAAAAAAGAGGAGAGAAATGAGAAGTAAATATAATAAAAAGCTATTAAGCTTATTTTTATTGGGTGTAACTAGTCATATATATGCTAGTGAAAACTTAGGCTTAATAAGTGTAGAATCATCTACTATAGATGATAAATTTATGTCCAATAAAACTGAAGCTTCTAGTGTTTCAAGTATATCTGGTGAAAAAATAGATGACTCTCATCTAGAAAATATCCAACAAGCTTTACAACAAATCCCAGGGATTACGAGTGAAGTTAAAAGTGGAGATTCTTTGAAAATCCACATAAGAGGGGTAGAAAACCAGATGTATATGGGTGAAAAACCAGGTGTAGCCGTGGTTATAGATGGTGTTCCTGTGTTTGAAAGAACGGGGTCTGTTAATATAGACTTAGATAATATAGAGTCTATAAAAGTTATAAAAGGTGGAGCTAGTTATCTTTTTGGTGATGATGCATTAAGTGGAGCAGTTATAATAACTACTAAAAAAGGTGCTAAACAAGCTTATAATTTAGCAACTATTGAAAGAGGTAGTTTTGGATACCAAAAACTTTTGGCAAAAACTGGATACTCAAATGATAGTATGAATTTTCATATTCAAGGAAGTAAAAGAAGCTCTGATGGGTATTGGGAAGATAGCCAATATAGTGCAAAATATTTTAATGGAAAATATCAATACTATATAGATGATAGCTCTGATATCACTATAGGTGGAGAGTATTCAAAAAGAGAAAAAGATTCACATGGTACCGTAGGTGGTGTGGCTGAGGCTAAAAGCAATCCCAAAAGTATCTATAATGGAGATATGCAAAGTAGAGATTATTCTAGAATGTATAATGTGGAACTTTTAAAACTTTTTGCAACTTATTCTAAGGATTTTGAAAATAACTCAAACTTATTATTAAGTACTTATATCTATAGTGATGAAACCTCTTTTTGGTCTGGTCCACAAACTAGAAATATAACTGGATTCAAGGCAATCTATGGGGACAAAGACTATACAAATGATAACTTTTATGATCAAACTCAAAAAGGAATCAAAGCTGAATATAGAACATCTAGTGAACGTTTTGCTACTCTTTTGGGGCTTGATCTAAGAAATAATGAATATAAAAACAAAACAGTAAATAGAGTATCTCATATGAATAGACCTTTTGGAACACTCTTTAGTGCTGGAGATACAAGAAGTCAAGATAAAACAGATGAAGAGATATATGCTATTTATGGGGAATATAAACATCAAATAAATAACAAACTAAGTGCAACCTTAAATCTTAGATACGATACTATCAAACTAGATAATACCGATATATTATTAAATAAAAACCTTAAAAAAGATTTTGATGTATATTCATATAGAGTAGGAAGTAACTATGATATTAGTGACAATCAATCACTTTTTATTAACTATTCAACTGGGTTTAGAGCTCCTACTATAAACCAACTCTTTGCAGGAGATACATCAGCATGGGGTAGTACAACTAATAACCAAAATCTAAAACCTGAAAAATCACATAACTATGAAATAGGAACTAGAGGATTTTTTAATACTCTTTTTTATGAGGCGTCTATTTTTAAATTGGATAGAAAAAGCTTTATTATGAAGACTTCTGGTAATTATGGAGATACAGATACAAATGATATGTGGGATAATATTGGAGGAGCAAAACATGAAGGTTTTGAACTTTCTTTAAGTGATCAACTTATAAATAATCTTAGTTATAACATAGCTTATACATTTTTAAGAGCTAAATATACTAGTTATGATAAATTTGGAATACATTTTGATAGAAATGGCAATGATAGAATAGATGCTGGAGAGGTAGAATTCCATAATGTTACTCGAAATTACATACCAAGAACTCCAAAACATAGTCTAAATCTTTTGCTAGAGTATAAATTAACTCCACAATTCACTCTATCACCAGAGTTTAACTACAAATCCAACTATTATGCAGATGATTTAAATAGTATTAAATTACCTAGTGTTACTACTGTAAATCTTCTAGCTAACTATAGAACTAAGCTAAATAGATTTGATACAACCTTTTTTTGTACAGTAGATACTCTTTTTAATAAGTTTTATTATAATACAGCTAGAGCTAGTGCACATAGAGATAATAATCTAGTAATTAATGAAGAGGATCTTTCTTTGACTGTAAATGAAGGTAGAAAATATACTGCTGGAATGGCTATAAAATTTTAAAGGCAATAATATATGGTAACTTTTGTAAAAAGAGATAAAAATGATATTTTTGATAAAACAATATTAGGATTTTTATTTAAAAATCCTAAGTTTTTGTTGATTTTAAGAATTTTTGTAAGTTTATTGTTTTTTTATGCTATATACTATGGTTTATCTTATCCAAATAAAGATAACCTTTTTACTATAGCTCTATTTTGGGGGATTTTTTGGCCACTATTTATGCTACTAACACTTCCTAGCTTTGGTAGAATATTTTGTGGTATTTGCCCTCATGGTTTTTTGGGTAAATATATAAGTAAAATTGGCTTAAAAAAAAGTATGCCTGATTTTTTACAAAATAGATATATTGGTATATTTTTATTACTATTTGGATGGTGGGGAGTTTATTATAGTTTTGATGGCTTTTGGAAATCTCCATTTGCTACTGCTTTATTGTTTTTGATTATGACAATAACTGCTTTTTTATTCTATTTTTTATATAAAGAGATGAGTTATTGTAAATATATATGCCCTATTGGTACTGTAAGTAGAGCTTTTGATAAACTCTCTTTTACAAAACTCGAAACTTATAAAAGTGCATGTAAAGATTGTACAACTTTTGAGTGTGCTTCATCTTGTCATTATGGATTAAAGCCTTTTACATTTGAGAAAAAAAACTCTATAGATGATTGTACTTTATGTATGGAGTGTGCTAATAGTTGTGAATCTGTAAAATTTATATTTACCAAACCTTCAAATAAACTTTTAAAATACTTTAAACCATTAAATGCAGAAATATGGACTTATATTGTTATTTTGGCTGCTATTCCTATTTCTATGAGTTTTGCACATGCTTTAAATAAAAGCCAAATATCTAGTAGTTTTATATGGAATCAACATGCTACTATGCTGGGACTTGGAGAGTTTAGTGGTAGTTTTGCTTTTATATATGCTTTGATTTTAACTCTATTTTTTGCTATTTTTGGTATATTTGTAGCTTCAAAAGTACTAAAAAATAGTTTTTCAAATACTTTTTCAAACCTTGGATATGCTTATGCACCTTTATTTATATTGGGATCTTTAGGACATGCTTTGGAGATGTTTTTTATAAAAGATTATCAACTCATAATAGAGGGTTTTTTACAAGTTTTCAATATAAAAGGTATTGATATAAAACCTTTAGCTACAAAAAAAGATAGCTGGTTATTATACTTATCTCTTCTAAAATGGATAGGAGTTATATGGTCTTTTATATTATTAAAAGCAAGAATAAAGATAATAAATAGTACTAAAATAAGAAAAATCATAGCTTATATCTTTGCATCAAGTTTAATACTTTTTTTTATTGCTATAAATATATATAAATCCTATATAATCAACAAATATCCTATAGAAAAAAGTACAACTTTTTCATATACTCCTAAAAAAACAGTTATTAACAATATAGTAAAACTAGAAAATATTGACCATAAAGAGCCTTTGTTTTTTGCAATGGATACAAACTACTCTAGAAATTATGAAAATCTTAATTCAAATCATAATTCATCAAAAAACAACCATCATAGTGCTTGTAAAACAGCTTTTGTAGCTTATGGTGATATAAATAGTTACAATATAGTCCAAGGTAATTTAAGTGCATACTATTATGATACAGATCAAAAAGTCAAACAACTTAGATTTGATAATAAAAACAACTCTTTTATGTTTGAAGTACCACTTAATGGATATTATACACTTTTTGCTATAAATGAGTCTATTTTTGATAATAAATATTACTATAAAATAGCAAAAAAAGAGTATCTACATGCTTTGCATGGTAAAGATGAAAAATATTCCCAAAAAGATAGAGAACTACTCTTTGCAAAAGAGCCAAAAATAGACTTAATAAGATATAAAAACAAAGATGAAAATAGTTATTTTTATAAAAACTATTATGGTGAAAAACTACTTTTTAAAGCTCTTTTAGAAGGCAAATCTCTAAGTAATGCTAAAGTCAAAGTTAGCTTAGAAAGTGGTTGGGAAAAAACTTTTCTTACAGATAAAGATGGATTTGTTAGTTTTGAGATTATAAAAGATTATTTTCCTACTAAATCTCAATTTGATAAAAGATATATGCAAAATCTTCTTATTACCCTAACATATCAAAAAGAATCATTATCTAACAACTATGAAAAAGAGGAGTATATACTTACTTATCCTATGAGTTTTTATCCAAATGAAGATGATTATAAATCTTTTGCTTTTTCTATTGTGCTTATAACTATACTAAGTGTTTTTGGAGTATTTTTAGTTATTAACTATAGAAAAAAAGGTAACTATGATTTAAAGGAGCTTAAAAATGTTTAAAAAAGTAAGACAAAGAGTAAACAATATCAACTTAAAAAGCTTTAGATTTTGGGTACAACTTAGCTTTTTTATTTTACTTATATATGGCGGATATTTTGCTATAAATCTTGGATCAAGCTTTCCTGTTTTTGCATGTCCATTCAACGATGAATCAGCTGCTGTTTGCTATTTGATATCACTGCAACATCAACTAGCCATACCTACACAAGTTATTTTTTCTATGGCTTCTTTGACTGTTTTAATAGGATTTATTACCTTCTTAGTATGGTTTATAGTACTAAACAAAGCTTGGTGTGGATATGTATGCCCTATAGGTACATTACAAGATTGGATTAGTAGCTTAAGAAAGTATTTAAATATAGGTTTTAGCTCATATAGTCAAACAGAATTCAATACTTTAAGTAAAATAAAAAAGCTAAGTTGTACCCAAAATCTAAAGCTTTTTAAGTTGATAT
>JAAYJJ010000036.1 GCA_012522985.1 Aliarcobacter butzleri | reverse complement strand
TAAATGTGATATTTTGCTCATAACTACTTATAGTTTTGATGTTTTTTGCTATGGCTGTTATTTTGATTAAAATAAGTTCTAAAAATTGTTTTGTATAAAGATCAGGTTTACCAAATCTATCTTCTATCTCATTTTCTATCTCATAAAGTTCTTCTTTTGTTTTACATTTACTAAGTCTTCTATAAAGCTCTAACCTTAACCTATCCTCAGCTATAAACTCACTACTAATATAAGCACTAATAGCAAGTTTGATATCTATATGCTTTTCTTGCTCTTTTGATTCACCACTTAAGCTCATAATAGCATCTTCAAGCATTTTGATATATAGAGCATATCCTACTTGTTTGATCTGTCCACTTTGGGCTTCACCTATGATATTACCGCCACCTCTGATTTCAAGATCATGAAAAGCTAGTGCTGTACCACTTCCAAGATAGGAGTTAGACTCTAGTGCAACAAGTCGCTTGATAGCATCAGATGTTATTTTGTTTTTATCTTCAACTAAAAAGTAGCAAAATCCCTCTTTATCTCCTCGTCCTACTCTTCCACGAAGCTGATGAAGATCTGCTATACCAAATCTATCTGCACCATCTATAATGATAGAGTTTGCATTTGGTTAGTGAAGTCCTGATTCTACTATAGAAGTAGCTAAAAGTATATCTATTTTACCATCAGAGAAGCTCTCTAGCAAATGCTGGGCATCTTTAGAAGAGACTTTTGAGTGTATAATATCTATACTTAGGTTTGGAACTATTTTTGAAAGTTCATATTTTTTATCTTCTATAGTAGCTATATTGTTATAGATATAAAAAAGCTGCCCACCTCGTCTTTTTTCTCGTAAGATTATCTCTTTTATTAGCTTATCATCATATTCTTTTACAAAGCTTCTTGTACCTATTCTATCTTTTGGTGGAGTTGTTAGACTACTCATACCTTTGATCTTTGTTAGGGCTAGGTTTAGAGTTCGTGGAATTGGTGTGGCACTCATAGAGTAAAGATGAACATTATTTGTTAGAGTTTTTAGCTTTTCTTTTTGTTTTACACCAAATTTATGCTCTTCATCAATGATAATAAGTGCAAGTTTTGGTGCAGTTATATTAAGTAGTGAGTGAGTTCCAACTACTACTAAAAGCTCTTGATTATTTAGTCTTTGTAAAATAAGGTTTTTTTCTTTTGTGGTGGTTTTACCATCAAGTTTGGCTACATCTATACCAAAAGGTTTTAGTCTATTTTTAATAGATATATAGTGCTGGTTTGCTAGTAAAGAAGTAGGGCAAATAAAAAGTGCTTGATATCCATTGTAAGCTGCTGTATAGATGGCATTGATAGCAACTTCAGTCTTTCCAAAGCCTACATCACCGCTAAGAAGCCTATCCATAACAAGTCCGTTTTTTAGATCATCAATAAGCTCAGTTATAGATCTTTTTTGATCACTTGTATACTCAAATCCAGCACTATTTTGAAAAGTAGATAGGATTTGAGATGGTATTTGAAGCTTAATACCCTCTTGAAGCTCCCTAGCTGCTGCTAAATCAATAATATCTTTTGCTATAGCAAAGAGTTTATCTCTTACTTTATCTTTGATTTTAGCAAAGCTACCTTTGCCTAGCTTATCCAAAATAGCTACACTACCACTATCAGCTACAAACCTATCTATACTTTCTAGATTTTCAACAGGTATTAAAAGCCTATCATCACCAAGATAGCTTAGTACTACAAACTCTTTTGTTGCACCTAGGACTTTTACAGGCTCAACAGCTATAAACTTACCTATTCCATGGGTTTCATGTACTACAAAATCCCCAATTTGTAGCTCATCTATTACAAGTCTTGCTCTTTTTGGTTTTTTCTTTTTGTGTGCTAGGTTTAAAGATAAAATCACCTCTTCTTTTGAGGCAAGGTTAATAATCATATCATCAAATATATAGTTTATATCTTTGTTTGTTAAATCTAAATCATAAGACTTTATTTTTGCTTCAGAGCTAGAGATGATAGTTATCTTTTTTTCAGTATGGAAGCTTAAAAACTCTTTTAAATTTATAGGTTTTACTTCTTTATATGATGAATCATCTGGTATTATAAAGATAGACTCCATCTCATCTTTTGGAACTCTTTTATCTTCAAAAATATAGATTTCATCAAGCTCATCATAGGCTTCTTGACTTATAGCTGAGATAAGGTTTTTGGTATAGAAGTCTCCAAGCTCATCAAGATGCCAAAATCCTAAAGAGTGAATATCTTTGATAAAGATATTTGAGGAATCTTCTTCTATTTTTTGAGAGATTTTATCAAAATCACTCTGTTTTAGTGCTAAAAATGATGGAAAAATAGTAATTTTTTCAAGCTCATCTTTTGATGATCTTTGATCCTCAAGTAAAAACTCTCTTATCCCCTCACACTCATCATCAAAAAGTGATATTCTATAGCCTTTTTCATCATCTATTGCAATATCAATAATATCACCTCTTATAGAGACCTCACCACTACTAGTAACTATATCAACAAAATAATATCCCCAATTAAAAAGCTTTGATTTAAGCTCTTTGATATCTATTTTATCTGCAAAAGCTATATCAAAGCTATCAAAACACTCTTTTTTAGGTAGAAGGTGAGTTATAGTTCTAGCTGGAGAGATAAGAAGCTTGTTTGATTTTTGATATCTATGATAAAGTAATAGCTCTTTACTTAT
Source organism: Aliarcobacter butzleri (assembly GCA_012522985.1). Classification (GTDB taxonomy): domain Bacteria; phylum Campylobacterota; class Campylobacteria; order Campylobacterales; family Arcobacteraceae; genus UBA6211. The sequence goes on along the minus strand of JAAYJJ010000036.1, from coordinate 21,407 downwards.
TGAGCTAAGCTCTTCTTTAAAAGATAATAGATCATCACCATAATTTGCCCTAAAATCAGGCAATAAAAAAGGCTTATAAGCAAAATATTTTGCTATATCTTTGGCTTTAAGAGCCTCTTTTTCATCACTAACTATTAAAAGATCAAGTTTTTCTTTTGTTTGTTTTATATTTTTTAAAAATGCAAAAATGTTTTTCATAGTTTAATTGTATCACAAACTTTGTTAATTTTATTTTTAAGAATAGAGTTTAATATGGAGTTATAATCATACTTTGTGATCCATTTGTTACACTATAGATGAGGGTATTGTGCTTTTTGGCATAGTGTTTCATAAGAAGTTTTTGCAAAGTTGGTTCTATACTAGGAGTAAACCAAGCATTATTTGATATAGCTATCATATAATCTGGATTATCCATAAAAAGCTCTTTACTTGTAGCTTCATAGCAGATGGCATTTCTAAACTTATATCCTTTGATTTCAAAATCACTAGGAGATGAAGCAGCTATAAAGTCTTTTGCACCATCATAAAAAATATCATTTATCCATTGAGCCATCTTTGGTGGCAAGGGTGAAGCCTCTCCAAAAGGAACAAGTACCATTTTATTTGCTATTTGCATATCACGCTTTGAAAAATAGTAAGTAGAGTTATTGTAGTTTTCTCCATCATAAAATATACCTCCAGCTATAATATCAATATCTTGACTAAGAGTTTGTAGCTTATCTAGAAGAATAGGGCTTTTATTTAGTGCTAAAGCAAAGGTAGCTTCAGGTAAAACTACTAGATCATATCCTTCATCTATGGCATTTGAGATCTCTTTTAGATTTTCTTCTATTAGGGTATTTTTATAGAGTTGTTGCCATTTAAGATCTTGAGGTATATTCATAGATGTTAGTTTGACATTGATATTTGCTAGAGTTTTTGGCTCTTTTGGATAGTTAAATATCAAAAGAAATATTAAAAGTAAAGGAGATAGCTTAAAAAAGCCTATCTTTTTTCTTAAAGCCAATAAAAGTGTAAAAAGAGCAAGTACTAAAAAAAGTGATATTTTAGAGCTATTTATATAGCTATTGATAAATATGATCTCTAGCTTAAACCAATTAAATCCAAAAGGTTCAAAGCTTGAGAGCAAAAACAATGCTATAAATCTAGCATAAAACCTATCAAAATAGCTTGTAATAAAAAACAATACTCCATAAAAAAGTCCAAAAAAGAGTATAACTAAAGGTATAAGATATGATAAATCATAAAATCTAAAGCTAAGTCCAATCCACCAAAACCAAAAAACACCTATAAAAAAACCCATAAAAAAAAGTGATTTTTTATCTAGTTTTATAGCCATATATAGCCCAAATAGTGCAAAAAATGTATTTAAAATAGAGCTATTTATATTGAAAAAATCCAAATATATAAATATACTACAAGCAAATGCAGCTAAAAAGCCTTTTATTATGTTTGTTTCGCTAAAATAGTTCAAATTTTTTAAAAAAAGGATATTAAATGGGCGGAGATTTATTGGGTTCATTGTTACCTCTAATTGTATTATTTGCAATTTTTTATTTTCTTATCATCAGACCACAGCAACAAAGTGCAAAAAAACACAAGCAGATGATAGAGGATCTTAAAAAAGGCGATAAAATTGTAACAAGTGGTGGCTTAATAGCTGAAGTTGTTAAAGTAGAAGATGAGTTTTTTAGAATAAAACTTAGTGATAATGTAGAGGTAAAACTAGTAAAAGAGTATGTAGTAAGACTACTAAATGAAGAAACAAAGTAAGCTATAGCTTACTTTGACAAAGGATAACTGTGAAGTTTTTAAATTATAGAGTGGTAATATTTTTATTGTGTAGTGTTTTTGGTTTAGTTTTTACACTACCATCTATTTTGCAAACACAATCAGGGCAAAAAGTCTCTTTAGGGCTTGATTTACAAGGTGGTTTGCATATGAGACTTGGAGTAAAAACTGAAGAAGCAGTACTGAGTAAAATAAAATCAATATCAACAAGCTTAAAGTATTTTGCTCAAAAAGAGGGAGTGTTACTAGAAGATCTTAGATTTGATGAAGATGAGATAAAATTTGTTTTATTAGATCACGATGAGATAGAGCATCTTGAAAAAGAGTTAAAAGCAATACAAGGTTTAGTTTTTGATAAAGATAGCAATCTAAACTATACTTTAAGGCTAAGTGAACAAGAGATAATCTTAGTTAAAGATATGGCGGTATCTCAAGCAGTTGAGACTATGAGAAATAGACTTGATCAGTTTGGACTTGCTGAACCTTCTGTTACAAGACAAGGTGAGAGCGATATAGTAGTAGAACTCCCTGGTATTAAAACAGCTGAAGATGAAAAACATGCAAGAGATTTGATAGCAAAACCAGCAAATTTGGAACTTATGGTAGTAGATGAGTCAAGACAAGAGCAAGTATATACACTAAACGATAAAAGTGCTAGAGATTATGGTGATGTTATAAAGCCAGATGCAAAAGATAAAAATATTAAATATCTACTAAAAGAACTTCCTATTTTAACAGGATCTGATGTAGTAGATGCAAGAGTAGCTTTTGATCAATCAAATCAACCTATTATTAGCTTTACACTAAGTAGTGCTGGAGCAAAGATATTTGCTGATTTTACTACAAATAGCATAGGTACAAGACTTGCTATCGTTCTTGATGGAGAGGTATATTCTGCTCCAGTTATAAGAGAAAGAATAGGCGGTGGAAGTGGACAAATAAGTGGAAACTTTACAGTTATGGAAGCAGGAAATGTAGCTATTGCTCTTAGAAGTGGGGCTTTACCAGCTTCAGTTGAGATGGTAGAAAAAAGATCAGTTGGACCAAGTTTGGGAGCTGATAGTATAAGAACATCTACGATAGCTTTGGTTGGTGGTTTTGTTACTGTTATGGGATTTATGATACTATATTATGGAATAGCAGGTATTATAGCAAATCTAGCACTTATATCTAATATATTTATTATTATTGCTGTTATGGCATTTTTTGGAGCAACTTTGACTTTACCAGGGATGGCTGGAATAGTACTTACTATTGGTATGGCTGTTGCTGCCAATGTTATTATCAACGAAAGAATAAGAGAGTTTCTAAAAGAGGGCAAATCAGTAGCCAAATCCATAGAAGAGGGATATAAAAATGCTATGAGAGCTATTTTGGACTCAAATATCACTACGCTTTTAGCTGCTTTGATACTTTATGCATATGGAACAGGTCCAATAAAAGGATTTGCTATAACTATGAGTATAGGTATATTAGCATCTATGCTAACAGCAATTTTGGGAACTCATGGTGTTTATATAGCTTTAATGCAAAAGATAGCAAGAGATAAAAACAACAAAAAATGGTTTGGAATCAAAGGATAAATAGATGGAATTTTTTAAAGAAAATAGAGTATATAATCTTATGAAATATAGATTCCAATTCCTTGGAATCTCTTTAGTTTTTGTACTAGCTTCATTAGGGCTTTTGGCTACAAAAGGATTAAACTTTGGTATTGATTTTGTGGGTGGATCTATTATCCAAGTAAAATACACTAAAACAGCTCCTATAGATCAGATAAGAGAAGAGTTATCAAAGCATGAGGCGTTTAAAAATGGTGTTGTTACAGAGTTTGGAACAAAAGAAGAGGTTATTATTAAAATAACAAATAGTACTAGCGAAATGGGTGCTGATATAGGAGAGCAAGTAACTCAAATATTAGGTTCAACAGGTGAGTTTGAGCTAAGAAGAGTAGATATGGTAGGACCAAAAGCTGGAAGTGAGCTTAGAGAAAAAGGGATTATTGCTTTATGTTTAGCTTTAGCGATGATATTAGCTTATGTTGGATTTAGATTTGAGTGGAAGTTTGCAATTGCAGCTGTAGTCTCTTCAGCTCATGATATTATCATAGCTTTAGGAGCCATATCACTTTTTAGTATAGAGGTAAATCTAGATATTTTAGCAGCACTTCTTACTATTTTGGGATACTCTATCAATGATACTATTATTGTATTTGATAGAATTAGAGAAAAAATACCAGTTTTATCAACTACAGATCTTGATGAGGTTATTAATGATTCTGTGAGTGCTACACTATCAAGAACAACTTTAACATCTTTTACAACTTTGCTTGTTGTTATGTGTTTGTATTTCTTTGGAAGTGAGATAATTAGTGGTTTTTCTTTTACACTATTTGTTGGAATAGTCGTTGGAACATATAGCTCTATTTTTGTAGCTTCATCACTTTTACCAGTTTTAAGATTTAGTATAGTAAATTACAAACAAAAAGAGGTAGAAAAAATCAAAAGACAAAAAGAAAAAGAGAGAATAAGAGCTATGTATGAAAAAGGTGTAGTCTGATTTAAGGAGAGAAAATGGACTGGGGTAAGGTGATTTTTGTATTTTTTTCATTGATGTCTTTGACAACAACTGCGGGGTTTTTGTATGAGCCAGATGTGATTTTATTGTTTATAGCTGCTGGAGTAAATGTAATATCTACTATTTTAAAAATAGGGGTTAAAAATCTATTATCAGCAGAACTTTTAGCAAGTTCGCTAGTAGCTGATTTGCATTTGATCCCTGCTTTTGTAGTGATGACATCAACAGATCATCTCTCTTTGGCTATAGCATTAGCAATTGGGGCAATTGCTGCAAATCTGTTTTCAGTTGCACTTACTTTGGTAGAGAGTGCAAAAACACATGATAAAGATGAATATTAATAAGTTTTGGAGTAGTAAATGCAATATAACCCTCAAATTATAGAAAAAACTTGGCAAGAGTATTGGGATAAAAACTCCTCTTTTGAGCCAAGTTTTGAACAAGATAAAAAGAAAAAATATATTTTAAGTATGTTTCCATATCCAAGTGGTAGGATACATATGGGACATGTTAGAAACTATACTATAGGGGATGCTATAGCAAGATATTATAGAAAAGCGGGGTATAATGTACTTCATCCTATAGGATGGGATAGTTTTGGAATGCCAGCAGAAAATGCTGCGATTAACTTAAAACTACACCCTAAAAAATGGACTTATGAAAATATAGCATATATGCAAAAAGAGTTAAAGTCTTTGGGACTTTCTTTTAGTAAAAACCAAACTTTTGCTACAAGTGATGAGCTTTATACCAAATGGGAACAAGAGTTTATTATTAAGCTTTATGAAGCAGGTATTTTATATAGAAAACTAACAACTGTAAATTGGTGTCCTCATGATTTGACTGTTTTGGCAAATGAGCAAGTAGAAGATGAGTGTTGCTGGAGATGTGGTACAAAAGTAGTTCAAAAAGAGATGCCAGGGTATTATTTAGCTATTACTAAATATGCAAATGAACTGTTAGAGTCTTTAGAAGATCTAAAAGAGGGATGGCCATCGCAAGTACTTACTATGCAAGAAAACTGGATAGGCAAAAGTAGTGGTTTGGAGTTTACATTTGAACTAACTCAAAGCTCAAAAGAGAAACTAAATAATAAATTCCAAAGTTTTAAAGTCTTTACAACTAGAGCTGATACTATATATGGTGTAAGTTATAGTGCAATAGCTCCTGATCATGAGATAGTAAAATATATAGTAGAAAACTCTTTATTAGATGAAGATAATTTAGTTAGATTAAAAACTATGTTAAATACTCCAGAAAAGCAAAGAATTAGTGAAGAAAAGGAGGGTATTAATATAGATATAACTGTTATTCACCCTCTAACACAAGAAGAGATTCCTGTATATGCAGCAAACTTTGTACTTGGTAGTTATGGAAGTGGTGCTGTTATGTCAGTACCAGCTCATGATGAAAGAGATTATGAGTTTGCTCAAAAATATACTCTTCCTATCAAAAAAGTAGTAGCTAGTGAAGAAAATAGCGAAGAGTGTTTTACTGATGATGGAGTTTTAGTCGATAGTGGAGAGTTTAGCTCACTAAAAAGTAGTGAAGCTAGAGAAGCTATTATAGAGTATTTTGAAAAAAATAGTCTTGGAAAAAGAACTATAAACTTTAAACTTAGAGATTGGGGAATAAGCAGACAAAGATATTGGGGAGCACCTATACCTTTTGTACATTGTAGTGATTGTGGACTTGTACCAGAAAAGATAGAAAATCTACCTATTGCACTACCTGATGATGTAGATATTACAGGTGAGGGAAATCCACTTGAATCACATCCTTCTTGGAAACATTGCAAATGTCCACAATGTGGCAAAGATGCTCTAAGAGAAACAGATACCATGGATACATTTGTCCAATCAAGCTGGTATTTTTTAAGATATGCAACAGATTATAAAAAATGGCAAAATGTTGGAATAGATAAAAATGATAGTAAATATTGGATGGACGTTGATCACTATATAGGTGGTATAGAACATGCTATACTTCATCTACTTTATGCTAGGTTTTTTACAAAAGCACTAAGAGATTTAGGATATACAACTAGTAGTGAACCTTTTAAAAACCTACTTACTCAAGGTATGGTTTTAAAAGATGGTGCAAAGATGAGCAAAAGTAAGGGCAATGTTGTAGATCCAGATGCTATTATAGGGGAGTATGGGGCTGATACTGCTAGACTTTTTATACTTTTTGCTGCTCCTCCAACCAAAGAGCTAGAGTGGAATGATAGTGCAGTAGAGGGAGCTTTTAAGTTTATAAGAAGATTTTATGATAAATCTTTTGGTTTTGAATTTGAAGAGTTTAAAGATTTAGATCATACTACACTTTCAAAAGAAGAGAAGTTTGCAAGAAAAAAAGTATATGAGGCGTTAAAAAAATCAAATGAAGTATATACAAAAACTTTTACATACAACACCCTAATAGCTGCAACTATGGAAGCTATGAATGCATTAAATGATCAAAAAAATGATAAAGTTTGGAGTGAGGCTTATTATATCTTAACAAATATCCTAGAGCCTATTATACCTCATGTTTGTAATGATATATCTCAAAGGCTTTATAATCTTAGTAACTTTAAAGAGATTTTAGAGATAAAAGAAGAGGTTTTTGATGAAGAGATGGTTAATTATGCTGTTACAATCAATGGCAAAAAAAGAGCTGAACTTCAAATAGATAAGACTCTTTCAAAAGATGAGACTTTAGAGTTTGCCAAAAAAGAGTGTGCAAAATGGATAGATGGTAAAGAGATAGTAAAAGAGATCTTAGTACCAAATAGACTTATTAATATAGTAGTTAAATAGTATGAAAAAATCTCTAATACTAATAATTTTGTTTTTTTTGGTGGGGTGTGGTTATAAACCTGTAACACACTATACAAAAGAGCAAATTTATGGTTTAGTATATTTAACTAGTATTACATCTTTAGAAAATCCACAAAATAGTGTTATTTTACAAGATAATGTTGCACGGATATTGATTTCAAATCTTGATTTGGAACTAACAGATAATAAAAATTTAGCTGATACTATAGTAACAGTCTCTATTGGAACACCATATTTTAAGGTGGTAGAGTATGATACACAAGGTTATGTAAAAACATATAGAGCTAAGGTAAGTGTTGAGTTAATATATCAAAATGAACAAACACAACGAAGAGTAAGTAGTAATGGAGAGTATGATTTTAGTGTTGGAAGTGTTTCAACTATAAGTGATACTGAAAGATTCAATGCCATAAAACAAGCAACATCAAAGGCATTGGAAGATATTTTGGGAAAAATAGCAGTACAGAGTTTTAAAAAGTGAAAAAAGAGATAGATATATATAAGTTTTTAGAAGAAAAAACACTATATTTTAATAAAATTAATATTGATACTGTATTTGAAGCTTGGCAATACTTAAAGCCCTTTGCAAAGCCAAAATATGTAATACATCTAATAGGCACAAATGGCAAAGGAAGTACAGGTAGAATACTAGCTACTTATTTACAAAAACTAGGCAAAAAGGTATTACACTATAGCTCACCTCATATTATGGAATTTCGTGAGCGAATCTGGATAGATGGAAAAGATAGTAGTAATGAAGTTTTGCAAGAGGCTCATCAAAAGCTCTTAGAGATTTTGCCTAATAAGCTTATAGATAATCTTTCATATTTTGAATATACTACACTGTTAGCACTCTTGCTTAGTGATGAAAAAGATTTTTTAGTACTTGAAGCTGGACTTGGTGGAGAATATGATGCGACAAATGTTATAAAAGCAGATCTTTCACTTCTTACAACAATAGATTATGATCATATGGAGTTTTTGGGTAGTAGTATAGAAAGTATAGTTACTACAAAGGTAAATAGTGTTGATAAAGCTTTAATAGTAGCTAAGCAAATACACGATGAAGTATATGATATAGCAAAGAGTGTAGTAGAAAATAAAAATCAAAAGTTTTTTAAGATTGATGATTTTCCTATAGCAAGAAAAAATTATACTATATTTACTCAAGAGTTTTTAAATACCAACCTTCAAACGGTTTTAGCAGCTTTGGAGTATATGGATATAGAGATAGATTTGGAGATCTTTAAAGATATTATTATAGTAGGAAGATGTCCAAAAATAGCAGCAAATATCGCTATAGATGTAGGACATAATCCTCTAGGAGCCAAGGTTTTAGCTAAAGAGTTTGCTAATCAAAAGGTAATATTACTCTATAATACTTTAAAAGACAAAGATTATAAAACTGTATTAAAGACTTTAAAGCCTATTATTGAATATGTTCTTATTATACCGATAGATGATGTTAGAGCTTTGAGTTTAGAAGTGCTACAACAAACACTAAAAGAGCTTGATATCAAATATGAGATTTTTTCCTCTTTACCAAAAGAAAAAGAGATATTGGTTTTTGGTTCATTTAAAGTTGTTGAAGAGTTTTTAAAGATTTATCAAAGGTAGAATTTTAGTGATGAGTAGTGAGTTAAAAACAAGATTAGAGCTACTTTATCAGGAAAAAAAGAGGCTAGAAGAGGAGATAAGAGATATAGAGTTTAGATTATCTCAGAGCTTTTCTACTCAAGAAAAAATAGAGATATTTTATACTCTTTTTTTAAAAAATAGTACAAAAAAATACTCCCAAGAAGAGATTAAATCACATCTTTTGGGATATCATAAACTTATTTATGAAGAGAGCCTATATACTAAATATAATTTTATTATGTTTAGTATAAATAAAGAAGATTTAGAAAAGGTTTTAAATCTATTAAAACAATCAGAAATAGATATTTTTATAGAATATCCAAATCACAAAAGGGTAAATGCTTGGATTTTTTTTGAGTATGATTATGATTTTTCTATATATAAAAAGATTAAATTTACTATAAAAGCTCTTTTAGAAGATATAAATGTAGATTTTTATAAAAAATTTTCTCTACCTTTAAACCTAAAAGATATAGAACAAGGATTTAGACTATTTGTAGATAAAAATCAAAATAAGCCTTTTAGATCTCAATGGGGATTTTTAAATAGCTTAAATAAAATAACGCATTTTAAAGTTTTAAAAATCATAAATAAAAATATAAATCTAGTACTAGATAGTGCTATACATATACCTAATAATATAGATTTTTTACTATTAAAAGAGATTAAAGCTATGCTTACTTTTGAAAATCCAGCTTATCAAATGCTAAGAAGGCTTAGAGAACCACTCTATAATACCCCAAAACTAATCAAAAACTACAAACAAACAAAAGATGAACTTATAGTTCCTAGAGGATTTAAAAATAGCTTATTTGATATTTTAAATGCTTATAAAATCAAATATAATATCATAGATAATAGAGTCCTTATCAAAAAAGAGCCTTATAGTGTCAAATATGGACTAAGAAATAATCAACAACAAGCTATAGAACAACTTATAGAGAGTGACTATGGTATATGTGTAGCACCACCGGGATTTGGCAAAACTTTGATTGGAGCTAAGATGATAGAGCTTCGTGTTTGTAATGTGTTGATTTTGGTAAATAAATCTATGTTACTTGATCAGTGGGTTGTAAGACTTAGTGAATATTTTGGTGTGGATAAAAAAGAGTTTGGAATATTGGGAAAAAGTAAAAATAGTTTAAACCAAACTATAGATATAGCTACTATTCAAAGTATAAAAAATAATCTTGATATTATCAAAGAGTACTCTTTTTTGATTATTGATGAGTGTCATCATATACCAGCTTATAGTTTTGAATCTATTATCAAAGAGTTTAGAGGTAGATATGCTTTGGGACTTAGTGCTACTCCATATAGAAAAGATGGCTTAGAGCCTTTGCTTTTTCATCAAATAGGGGAGATTGTTTATGAGGAGAGCTTTATCAAAAAATCCAAAAATCAGCTAGTACATCTAATAGAGAGTGATTTTGTATCAAATAGTGAAAATTATAGTGAAATTTTAGCTGAACTTATAAAAGATGAGAAAAGGAACTCTTTAATAGTCGATCAAGCCATTAAATACAAAGATAGAAATGTTATTCTTCTTAGCGATAGAGTAGAGCATATAGAGATATTACAAGAGCTTTTAAAAAGAGAAAATCTAGAGTTTGTAGTAATCCACGGAAGCCAAAGCAAAAAAGAGCAAAGTCAAAATCAAGCTATTTTAGATAAATCAAACTTTATTCTCTCAAGTAGTGCGTATTTTGGTGAAGGGGTGGATTTAGAGCATTTAGATACTATTATTTTTGCTACACCTATATCATATTATGGTAGAATTATACAGTATTTAGGGAGAATAGGGCGAAGTACATCTATAGAAGATACTTTATGTATAGATATATTAGATGTAAAAAATCCTATTTTATTAAGCACTTACAAAAAAAGAAAAGAGGGCTATGCAAAGCTTGGATATAAACTCATTAATATTTCATTAAGATAGTGTTTTATTAGGTTAAAAAAGAGTTGTTATACTTCTATTATCAAAACAAGGAGCAGAAGATGAAAAAAGAAAATATTTTAAACGCAGGTAAAAAAGCTTGTGGTGTAGTAGCATTAGTTAGTTTGATAGGTTTTGGAAGCGTGGCAAGTGCAAAAATGTATCAGGGGCAAGGTGGATCTGGTTATAACCAAGGAAATTGCGTTGCTTATAATATGCAAGGAAATTGTCCTAACTTTCAACAAAATGATAATTATATGATGTATGGTGGCAATATGATGCATAGTGGTAAAAAGGGTATGAGATATCTAATGGGAACTATTTTGAGTCTTGATTTAACAAAAGAGCAAGAAGAGAAGATCAACTCTATTATAGAAGAGCATTTTCAAGATGTAAGAGAAAAAACAGATATCTCTACAGCTTTTACATCAGATAAATTTGATAAAAAAAGATTTATACAAACTCAAAATAGAAAAGAGATTATGGCAGAATCTAAAGCAAATATGATAGATAAAATCTATAAAGTTTTATCTAGTGAGCAAAAAGCAGAACTAAAAAAAGAGATTGATGATTATATGAGATTTGTAAATAAAAACCCATATATGAACAACAAAAATAGCAAAAAACAAAAAGGCTACAATAGATAATGATTGTAATAGTGATGATAGAAGATGATATGGAGTTGGCTTTTATGCTAACTTCATATCTAAAGAAGTTTAATATCAATGTTACAAATTATGAAGATCCTTTTATAGGACTTAGTGCAATAAGTTTAAAAAAATATGATTTAGTGATATTAGATCTAACATTACCAGGACTTGATGGACTTGAAGTATGTAAAGAGATAGTAAAAAAATATGATATTCCTATTATTATATCAAGTGCAAGAAGTGATATAACAGACAAGGTAACAGCCTTAGAGTTAGGAGCTGATGATTATTTGCCAAAACCTTATGATCCAAGAGAGCTTGAGGTGAGAATAAAAACAATACTTAGAAGATATAATCTCCAAGAAGAAAACAATAATACAAATAATGAAATATTTAAGCTTGATGAGCTTAAAAAAGAGATTACAAAAAATGGTGAATTTATCAAATTTACAGTCGCAGAGTATGAAGTTTTTTCTCTTTTTATACAAAGAAAAGGTTTTGTTATAAGTAGAGAAGAGATTTTTGAAAATTGTAGTAGTTTGCTAGGAGATGAAGAAAATAGTGGATCATTGGCTGTAATTATAAATAGAATTAGGCACAAAATAGAAGATGATCCTAAAAATCCTAGATATTTACAAACTATAAGAGGTATGGGATATAGGTTTATGCAATGAAAAAGGATTCTATATTTTTTACTTTAGGGACTATATTTTTTCTATTTTTTATTTTAGTTATTTTTAGTTTTTTTATATTTATAAAATTTGATTATGAACAAAATGAAGAGTACTATAAACAAAGATATTACTCAATTACCAAAATGATAAGAAGTGAGTGAAAAAGAAAAGCAAATATTAGTAGTGATTTTAAACAAAATCTAAAAACGCTTAATTTTGAGCTTATTGAAGGTATAGAGTTAAAAAAAGATATTTTAAATAAAGCTAGTATAGAGGAATTTTATTTTAAAAAACATAAACATATTGATTTTGAACTTTTAAGATATAATAACAACTACTATATCTATCTTACAACTCCAAGGCAAACACTACTTATAAAAGATAATGATTTTACGATTAAGCAAAATACTCTATTTATAGTAGCTATATTTGGACTTATTTTATTTGCTTTGATACTATCTGGGATAACTATTTTTAGAAAATTATATCCTTTGAAGATCTTAAAAAACAAAGTCCAAAGTCTAGGTGAAGAGAATTTTGATTTTGAGTGTTGCAATAGTGACTCACAAGATGAGGTAACCTTATTAGCAAAAGAGTTTAAAAAAAGTGCTATGAAGTTAAAGCAAATCAAAGAGGCTAGAAATATCTTTATTAGAAATATTATGCATGAGTTAAAGACTCCTATAACTAAGGGTAAATTCTTACTAGAGCTTGAAGAGAGTAAAAAAGAGGATTTTGCAAAAGTTTTTTATAGGTTAGAAAGTCTTATCAATGAGTTTGCTTCTATAGAGGAGATAATAGCTTCAAAAAAAGAGTTAGAAAAAAAAGAGTATTATTTATCTGATTTGATAGATAACGCACTTGATATATCATATCATGATAGTCAAGATTTACAAATAGATATAGAAGATATAAAGTATAGAGTTAATTTCAAGCTTTTTAGTATAGCATTAAAAAACCTAATAGACAATGCTATAAAATATTCACTAAATAATAGAGCTACTATCTACAATAAAGATAAAACTATCTATATAGAAAACTACTCTTTACCTTTGCAAAAAGAGATAGATGAGTATTTTGAGCCTTTTAATAAAGAGAATAAAAATAGTGATGAAGGTTTTGGTTTGGGACTATATATAACTAAAAATTTACTTATTGCCAATGGATATGAGCTAGAATATCAATACAAAGATGAAAAGGTTATTTTTACTATAAGAGAAAAAAATGATATATGAACATATTATACTAGGTGCTGGTGCAAGTGGGATGTTTTGTGCTAGTTTTTTAAACTCTCCAACTACTGCTATAATAGATAGCAATCCTAAAATTGCAGCAAAAGTCAAGATAAGCGGCGGTGGTAAATGTAATATTACAAATAAATATATGAATAGCTCTTATTTTTTGGGTAATAAGGAGTTTGTGGATAGAGTTTTAGATGTTTTTGGAGAAAAGGAGCTTTTAAAGCTTCTAAAAAGCTATAAAATAGAGCCAATTTTAAATCCCAAAATAGTAAAAGGAACCCTTTTTTGTAAAAGTAGTGATGAAGTAATAGAGTTTTTATCTAAAAGCACAAAAAAATGTAGGTTTTTTTTAGATACTACTATAGAGGATATTGGATATAAAGATGGAGTATTTGAGCTAAAAAGCAAAGACAAAAGCTTTTTTTGCAAAAACTTAATAGTTGCAAGTGGGGGACTTAGCTTTGCTACTTTAGGAGCTAGTGATATAGCTTATAAAATAGCACAATATTTTAAACATCCTATAAAGCCAACCAATCCAGCACTTGTAGGATTTACAGTACAAAAAGAGCAGTTTTGGTTCAAAGATCTTAGTGGACTTTCTTTGGATGTAGCTATTAAAACAGACACAAAAGTAATAGATGGATCTTTACTCTTTGCTCACAAAGGTATAAGTGGTCCAGCAGTACTTAGTAGTTCATTATATTGGCAAAAAGGGAGTTTAAGTATAGATTTTATGCCAAAAAATAGTTTACAAAACTATAAAAACTCCAAACAAAGTATATCCAATGCCCTGCCTTTGCCAAAAAGATTTGTAAGTAGTTTTTTAAAAAGTATTGATTTAGAGGATAAGGCATTATATAAACTAACTAATAAAGAGTTTGATAAGCTACTATCTATACATAACTACTCCTTTGCTCCAGCAGGAAACTTTGGTTATAGTAAGGCTGAAGTTACTAAAGGTGGTATTGATGTAGAGTTTTTAGATGAGTTTATGCAAAGTAAACTTATAAAAAACCTCTATTTTATAGGTGAAGCAGTAGATGTAACTGGGGAGCTTGGTGGCTACAATCTTCAGTGGGCTTTTAGTAGTGCATATGTGGCTTCTTCTAATCTAAAAAATAAAACAGTTAAAAAAGATAAGCTTTAAGAGTATTTTAAGCTTATGTAGAGTATAATTTCATCCTCTTAAGAAGAGAAGTAGATGGCTCGGTAGCTCAGTCGGTAGAGCAAAGCACTGAAAATGCTTGTGTCGGCAGTTCGATTCTGCCCCGCGCCACCACTTTGGTGCTAACTTAATATAAAACAATCAAAATTTTTATTTATCTGTTTATAATTTTAGAGTATATATAGTAGTATAAAGCTATTGCTAAACTAAATACTACAAAAGAGCTAAGCATTCCCATAGTTAGCCACGAAGTCCCATATAAAAACCCTATTTGAAAGTCTGGTTCTCTATAGATTTCTGATACTATTCTTGCTATTGAATATAATATAGCATATAAAAGAGTTAATTCTCCATTAAATCTTTTTTTATTTCTGTAGTAAAAAAGTATTATAAATACAACTACACCTTCTAAAAATGCTTCATATAGTTGAGATGGATGTCTAAGAAGAGAGCCTACATAAATACCCCATGGCACATCTGTAACTCTTCCTACTAGCTCTTGATTTAAAAAGTTACCAATTCTTCCAAAAATATATCCAACAGGTATAGCAACAACAGCAATATCAGATAGTTTCCAAAAGCTAAGCTTATGTTTTTTGGTATATAAAAAACTAGCTATTAAAAAACCAGCTATTGCTCCATGATAACTCATGCCGCTAATACCAGTCCAAGTACCGTTTATATAGGGGTTGAACATTTGCCATGGATGGCTAAGGTAATATAAGCTATTTTTATCATAAATAACTATATATCCTATTCTAGCACCTAAAATAACACCTATTTCAGCCCACCAAATATATCCATCAAAAATCTCTTTTTTGATATCTATCTTATCTAGTTTGATAATCCACCCAGCAACAAATATAGCAATAAGCAAAGCAAAAGCATACATAATCCCATACCAATGTACAGCAATACTACCTATATAAAAGGCTACTGGATCAAAGAGGCTATATATGTTTTGCCATTTATCTATCATTGTAGGGCTTTAGCTATAAGTTCTATAGGATTTTGAAATACTACATCTACATCAGCTTGATGGCAAGAGTTTGTTATTTGCATTCTACATGCACTACACTCTGCACTTACTATTGTAGCCTTGCTATCTCTTATCATAGCCGCTTTTGGTTTACCAGCTGCTTGAGCAAAATGGTATTTTTCACTTTGCATAGTAACCCCACCAAAACCACAACATCTATTTGGATCACTCATCTCTGTAAAGCGGTAGTTTTGTTTGATAAGATCTCTAGGCTCTTTTTCTATACCTTGCATTTTCTTAGCATGACAAGGATCATGATAAGTTACTAGTTCATCTATTTGTTTACCTTTTGATTTTAGTAGCTCTTTTAGATCTGTTTTATTTGCAAGATATTCTGTTGCCATATAGATTTTAGATGAGAGCTTTTTGGCTCTTTGCTTCCAATCTGGTTGGTTGTGAAGATAGTGTTCCCAATCTATCTTGATCATAGCACTACAAGTAGCTTCAGGTATAATAATAGCATCAACTTTATCTATCCACTGTTCAAAATACTCTATATTTTTTTTAACTAGATAATCAACAGTATCAAAATCCCCTGTAAAATAAGCAGGAGCTCCACAACAAAGCTGCTTTTTAGGTATAAAGGCATCTATTTTAAGCTCTTTTAAGATATAAAGCAGACTATCACCTATATTTGTATAGCTATAATTTGCCATACATCCTATAAAAATAGCCACCTTTTTATCTCCATTATGGCTTATATTTTCATCATATTTGTTTAAAAAAGAGATTCTTTTTGCAAAAGGCAAGGCTCTGTTTTTGATAAGTGGTAAACCAAAGTCAAACCTAGCTACCGCGCTTTGTTTGGCTTCATTTATCTTAATCCCACATGTTTGGAAAACATATCCAAACTTTGCAGCTAAATCCATCACTTTTCTATGTCTTAGAAGATAGAAAAATGCTCTTTTATACCAAGCAATACCATATTTTTTGGCTATATCACTTCTTACTTGTTCTATAATCATATCTGTTGGCAAAGAGTTTGGACAAACCTCTACACAGTTTGTACATAAAAAACAGCTTTCAAATATATCTTTTGCAGTTCTATCAAGTTCTAGTTCACCTCTTTTATAAGCTCCTAAAAGATCTATAAAACCCCGTGGGCTTGTCGCTTCGTCTTGGTTGATATTGAAGATGGTACAAACAGGCTTACATTTACCACATTTGATACAATCATCACTTATAGCTGTATAGTCAAATATCTCATTATTCACAAAAAAACCTTACATAATTCTAATAAAGTGATAATATACTAAAACTCTATTTAAAGTAGTATTAAATAGAAAGCTAGTTTGTTTTTGTATATAGATTTTAACACAAGAGTTATATTGACAAAATGTATCTTTTCGGATACAATACTTTATGTATATAGTTAAGCAAACAAATATCTTTTCAAAGTGGATATCAAAACTCAAGGATAGTAAGGGTAAAGTTACTATACTTCGGCGAGTCGAGAGGATGAAGATTGGTAACTTTGGGGATTATAAATCTGTCGGAAATAGTATATATGAGCTTAGAATACCAACTGGTTCAGGCTATAGAGTTTATTATACTCATAGAAGTGGAAAGATTATTGTTTTATTAGTTGGTGGAGATAAATCATCACAAGATGATGATATCAAAAAAGCAAATGATATTTTAAAGGAGCTTGACAATGAGTAAAATAGAGCTTACAGATTTTGATATAACACAATATTTAGATAACAAAGAAGTTATAGCTGAATATTTGTCTCAAATTTTAGCAGATGGAGATATGGACGAATTGCTTGAGGCTCTTGGAAATATAGCAAAAGCTAAGGGAATGAGTCAAATAGCTAATGAGACTGGTTTAGGAAGAGAGAGTTTGTATAAAACGTTTCATAAAGGAACAAAACCAAAATTTGATACTATTATGAAAATCATGCAATCTTTTGGTGTAACGATACAGATTTCTGCATAGTTAATATATTATATGTTTTAACTTTTAAGGCTTTTTTATGATTATAAAGCAAAAGAAGTATAATTTTTTAGTTCTTAACACATAGCACCACTAACAACTATTGACTATTGACTATTGACTATTGACTATTGACTATTGACTCACAGCAATAGCGATACAAACAACCAAAGATTAAAGCTTACAAAACAAATCTCAACAAACCTAAAAGCCAACTTAGAATATATAGCATAAAGTGATAATAAAATATATGGAATTATAAAGTATATAGAAGCAAAAAGATCTATTTTATGCACATCATAGCTAAACCAAAGTAATATAAGCTTATCAAAACTATCTCCAAAACCTAATATATGCAAAAAAAGTGAAAGTGGATAAAAAATCGTAAAAACAAGACTTAAAAAAGGTGAACTTAGTTGATAAAAGGACACAGCACCAAAGAAGTATTGAGTAATAGGATTAACAGATAGGTATATCCAGAAGTTAAAGAAGAAAAATAAAATATATTTATTGATGTTTTTGTAATAATGAATAAATAAAAATATATAAAAGACCCCAGCAGCACTAAACCACAATGAAATACTAAAAATATAGTGATTA
Organism: Aliarcobacter butzleri; assembly: GCA_012522985.1. Taxonomy (GTDB): domain Bacteria; phylum Campylobacterota; class Campylobacteria; order Campylobacterales; family Arcobacteraceae; genus UBA6211. Next base: position 3,335 of record JAAYJJ010000036.1, on the reverse strand, counting down.
AAAAATGTAAGAATCACTAGCAAAGTTAAAAGTAGGTTTTCAAAAGAGAGTATTTTAATATTGGCTCTAAGAAGCAAAAATCCAAATACAAACATAATAAAAGATCTTAAAAAAGAAGCCACCATACCTATAAGCAAAAGATAAAAAAACAAGACAACAATAACAGCTACCATAATATCAAATTTTTTATTTCTATAGGGTAGATATTTTTGATGCAAAGGTGAATAGATAAGATTAAATAAAAAATAAAATATCACACTTAAAACTCCTAGATGATATCCACTTATTGCTATAAGGTGAGACATACCATAGTTATTAAAGAAGTTAATTAGCTCTTTTGATGGAGGTATGGCAAGATATAAAGCCTTATAAAACATACTCATAGTTTGGTTTTGGTGTTGATTTGATATAAGATTTGCTAAAAATCCAGATATACTATCATCACTATATTCAAGCTTTTCTATAAAAAAGTTTTTAGTTAAAAATCCTCTTAAATAGCCAATAAAAGATATATCACTACTAATAAGTGAGATATTTATATGATCATATTGTGATAAGTTTTGATTATTTGTAGATGTAAATGCTATAAAATCATCTGTTTGGATTTTGAGTAGTGTATATGTAGCTTTTGGATAGGTGTTTAGAATAATAGCTTTTGTATCAAAGTAAAAATCACTTTTAAACTCCAGATAGTTTTGATATCTATCAAAAAGATTAAAAGCAAAAATAATAGCAAAGCTAGAAAGTAGTATTATCCACTCTAGTTTGCTATTTAAAAGTGTTAGAGGCTTAAGCAAGTAGTCCCCTTGTGATAATTTAATATATTATATCACAAAATCACTTTGCTTTTTATATTTTATATCTTTTTTTATTACAATTTACTATCTAAGATAACATACTAACAATTTTTTGTATTCAAAATCCTTGCAGCCTCTTTTGCATGGTATGTAATAATGATATTTGCTCCTGCCCTTTTAAAAGAGAGTAAAGTCTCCATCATAACTTTTTCATAGTCTATAAGTCCAGCATTTCCAGCGTGTTTAAGCATAGCATATTCACCACTTACATTATATACGGCTAGTGGAAGATTTGTACTATTTCTGATATCTCTTATAATATCAAGATAGGATAAAGCAGGTTTTACCATCAAAATATCAGCTCCTTGAGCCTCATCTTCTAGGGATTCTTCTATAGCTTCAAGTCTATTTGCAGGGTTCATTTGATAAGTTTTTCTATCTCCAAAACTAGGAGTGCTTTCTGCTACATCTCTAAAAGGTCCATAATAGCTACTTGCAAATTTGGTACTATAGCTCATAATAGGTAGATTTTCAAATCCATTTTTATCTAAAGCCTCTCTTAGAGTATAAATAATTCCATCCATCATCCCACTTGGTGCTATCATATCAGCTCCAGCTCTTGCATGAACTAAAGCTTGTTTTGCAGAGATTTCTAAAGTAGCATCGTTATCTACCGTTTGGCTCTTTGGATCTAATATACCACAGTGTCCATGATCAGTATACTCACAAAAACATAGATCAGTAGCAACCATAAAGTGTGGGAACTCCTTTTTAATAGCTTGGATTGTCCTACTTATAATGCTTTCATCACATAAACACTCACTTCCTATGGAGTCTTTGATATCTGGTATTCCAAAAAGTATTACACTTCTTACACCCAAAGAATCTAGCTCATAACACTCTTTTACTATCTCATCTATACTCATTTGAAATACCCCTGGCATAGAGGAGACTTCATTTTTAATACCTTTGCCTTCTCTTACAAAAAGTGGATATATAAAGTCATCTGTTGATAGTGTTGTCTCTTGGAGTAGGTTTCTTAAAGTTTGATTAATTCTAGTTCTTCTAAATCTTTTAAACATTCTATTTGCCTTTTTTTGTTAATATTATATCAAATGAATGATTAAAGGTTAAAAAATAGATGAGTATTGAAGTATCAAATATAGCAAAACTACCTACAAAGCATGGTAAGTTTTTGATAAAAGCCTACAAAGATGGGTGTCAAGAACATCTTGCTATAATGAGTGAAGATTTTACAAACTTACAAAGTCCATATGTTAGAGTACATTCAGAGTGCTTAACAGGGGATACTTTGGGAAGTTTGAAGTGTGATTGTCAAAATCAACTTGATCTTGCACTTGGTTTTATAGCAAAAGAGGGTGGTCTTATTATATATCATAGACAAGAGGGGCGAAATATAGGACTTGTTGGTAAAGTCAATGCTTATGCTTTGCAAGATCAAGGAAGAAATACCATAGAAGCCAATCTTGAACTAGGATTTAAAGAAGATGAAAGAGATTATAGTATAGTTAAATATATATTAAATGATCTAGGTGTGAAGTCTATGAAGATAATTACAAATAATCCACAAAAAATAGAGTATATAAAAAGTATAGGTATAGAAGTAACTCAAAGAATACCAGCTATTACAAAAGTTACAGAGTACAATAAAGAGTATCTAAACACCAAAAAGTGTTGTATGGGACATCTTCTATAAGAGTAGATATGTATCATAATCTATCAATAAAACTTGATCTTGAGTTTAAACAAAGGTGTGAGGTTTTTATCTCTTTACTTGGTCAATGGGGTAGGGTTCATAACCTAAGTGGTAGGCTTATAGGGCTAGCATAGAAGAAAATATTATTGATTCTATCTACCCTTTAAAGTATATAGATGAGTTTAAGAGCTTTTTGGATGTAGGAACTGGTGCTGGGTATCCAGGGATGATTTTGGCTATGGCTAGAAGTGATATAAAAGGCTTTCTTGTAGAACCTAGAGCTAAAAGAGTGGCTTTTTTGAATTTTGTTAAATCAAGCTTAGGACTTAATAATTTAGTTATTTTACAACAACGAATAGAAGATGTAATATTAGATCACCCTATAGAGCTTATTACATCAAGAGCAGTAACTAATACTAAACTTTTACTAGATATTACCTCTCATTTAAGAGATAAAAATACAAAATATCTATTTTATAAGGGAAGCAATATTTATGAAGAGTTGGAGCAAATAACTCTTGAAGAAAAAGAGATTTTTAAAAAAGATGATAGACAATATCTATATATAAGGAAGATAGGTGATATTTAAGATAATTATTTTAATAGTAATTCTAGTTTTGCTTTATTTTATATTTTATAAAAAACCAAAAGCTATCGAGGATAAAAATAAAGATATTAGTGATACATTATATGAGTGTAGTAGATGTGGAACATATGTCACTAAACAAGAGTCTATAGTAAGTAATGGAAAATATTTTTGCTCAAAAGAGTGTTTAAAGGAGCAATAATGATACTTATAGGCGATAAATTTATACCTTATG